>NC_010632.1 GCF_000020025.1 Nostoc punctiforme PCC 73102
TGTACCCCAAGGAGCCCCCATGTGTGCCCCACTTAGCAGTCATATTCTCCCAAAAGTACTGTTCTATGTTTGGGGTACATACAGCCCCCATATAGCCCCCATACAAATTTTAAAGTTTTTTCATGAGTAAAATAAAAGTGCTGCTTTTGATTGGTTAGTTAAGTATCTGAATATTTGAAAAGGCTAAGATTCAAGGAAAGCGGTTAACTACGTTCAATTATTTAAACCGCAGTAAGCTAAACAATGGCAACCAAAGAAATCTTCGTTAAAGAATACACCGTCAAAGCGCATAAACGGCAAATCCACACGCGCTTATTCAACTTCGTCTGTTGTAAGCAATGCGATCAACCCACCAGTCGTGAGACTTACGCCCCATGCCCCTTGTACTGCGAAACCTGTCGTCCACCTGCACCACCTAAGAAATCTTTAGTGGAGCCGGAGAAGAAGGGTAAGCCAAGACCCATGACTTATAAAAGTGATAAGTAGGTCAACTCTGTGGTATAAGAGCAGTCATGCCAACTCAACAAATTTTTTTTTGGTTTATTTATGGCATATTAAATCTCAGATTTTAAAATCTGAGATTAAACTTTGACAAATATATTAGAAGTAGCTGTGCCAAAAACAGAAAATCAAAAGGTAGTCTTAGCTATTCTCAGTAATGCTGGAGGTAGTGGTAAAACTACTTTAGCAACACACTTAGCTTATGAATTAGCTAATCGGAAAGTCGGTCGTCGCACTTGCTCAGTAGGACTTATTGATTTAGATCCTCAAGGCTCTCTAAGTTTATTTTGTGGATTAGAGAAACCTTCAGATCCTGAACAGTCTGTTTCTGCTGTATTATCTGATAATTTTTCAGGTAATTGGCCTTTTGTATCATGTTGGAGCAAGTACAAGCTGAAAGTGGAAGTTTGCCAAAGCATACAACAGCCTCTGCTAAAAACTGCTGATGATTTAGTTAATCATCCCCGTGGCCCTTATCTTCTAGCTGATAGTCTTAAAGATTATCCTGTAGAGCATGATTTCATAATCATTGATTGTCCTGCTACATTAGGGCGACTCAATTTAGCTGCACTTGCAGCTAGCACTCATATTCTTATCCCTATACAGCTTGAGCCAAAAAGTGCTAGTGGAGCATCTGAACTACTCCAATTTTATTTTATTGAGTGTAGAAGATTACGATTAGATCCTTACCCACAAATCATGGGAATAGTCCCTAATCAATATAGAGCAGATCAGGCTATTCATAACGAGATTTTGGCACAAATGCCGACTATTATTCAGCAGTTACAACTTAAAAATGCTCATTGTTACCCAGAGATTAGGTTTTCTTATGAGTTTAGCAATGCCTCGGGAGCAGGATTACCACTGCATCTTTATCGAAAGAGACACCCCGCTTGCAAAGACTTTGCCAAACTATCATCTGACTTATCGGCCATTATAGGAGCAAAGTAAAATGGCACGTTCAAAAGTAGATTTAACAAAAATGTTTAGTACTGCTGCTCAAATGTCAGATGCAGAAGTTGAGATCAATAAACTGCAAGTAGAAGTCGAGCGCCTGAGAGCTTTACAAGCCCCAGAGTTAGAAGCGCAAATTGCCGCGTTACGTGAACAATTAACAATGCAGTCGGGGCAACAGGAAATAGATATAACCTTAATTTGCCCCAATCCTGAGCAACCAAGAAAAACATTTTCTGCCCAAAGTATTAACTCTATGGCACGTACTTTGGAAAAAGATGGACAGCTACAGCCTGTAATTTTAATAACACAAGGTTCAGGTTTTGATTTATTTGATGGTGAAAGACGATGGCGTGCAGGAATGCAACTGAACTGGAAGACATTAAAATCTGTTGTCATGCCTCGCCCTCAAGATTTGCATAGGAAAGCACTGCTTACAACACTATATCGTGAAGACCTCAACCCTCTTGATAAAGCAGAAGCTCTTTTAAAAGAAATTTCTGAGCAAACAGAAGTTAACTTGGCAGAAGCCCCGCGTATTTTAGCTACTGCTGTTCGTCGTCTAGAATATCAAAAACGCATGAAACAGGTGGGTGAATTAATTGGAGAAAGTGATGAGAAACAAAATCAAGTTTTAAATGACCTCGATCTAAATGATGCAGAAAAGCAGATTTTCAAGGTTTTGTTAGATTTAGGTTTAAATCCAGCATCAGTGACAGCTAATGATTTTCGGATGTTATCGCTTTTTCCAGATTTGCAAGCGGCGATTCGAGATTCCAATCTTAAGGCTGCTCATGCGATGGTATTACAAAGATTGTCAGCTAAAAAGCTAGAAGTAGATGAGAAAAAAGTAGTAAAAATCAGAGTAGAAACTACCCAAAAAGTCGTTGAGCAAAATTTAACACTTCTAGAAACTCAAGAACTTGTCAATCAAATTATTTCAAATAATGCACCCAAGCCTGCTAGCGATCCAAATGATAAACAAGTAAAAAATATAATGCGTGGCTTGAAAGAGCTTAGTGTAGATAAAATTGAGCGTTCTAATCTCAAAAAGTTTCATCAATCTTTACAGCAAAAACTTAAAGAAATAGAAGCTGTACTCCAAGCGGATGATTATAGCTAATAAGACTTTAATGCTGTTTAAGTTTGACAACTAACCGAGGGTGTTGCAGAAAATCTTCAGCGAATTCGTTAAGCGGCAGAATCCATTTATAGTCTTGATCCAAAAACACCCGATACGATGCAATTATCGGTAGTGCTAAGTCCGTTGGCCTACCAAACCCAAATGAGTATTTACTGTCAGGGAGCAAAGTAGTTTTGCGTATATCAATAGATGCTAAATCGTTGACACCCTTTCTTCTGGGGTTACTAATATGATCTTGGATGATTTCATAGAGTCTTTGGTCTATCCACAAGGCTTGAGAGAGTAAAGGCAGTAGGGCAGTTAATCTTTCCCTCTCAGTGTCGCTAATTTAAGTTAATTAGAGTTGAGTTGGTCTTGAACTTGTGCAATCAGAAAATCTAAAATTATCTAAGCGGGACAGTTTATCTTTCACTAATTAACTGTAACAAGGCTTCAGTTGATATCTTGCCACTAATATCAGTAGCTTTATTAGAACTTCATTCATCATTCACTAATCTATAATGCTCAGTCCAACTACCGACTCAGTTCGCTCCTACCTTAAAGAAATCGGTCGCTATCCTCTGCTGACTCCTGACCAAGAAATTACAAACGCTCGACTCGTGCAGCAGATGATGGCGGTTGAAGAACAGCGCTCAAACCTCGCACTTCAACTCAACCGCCAACCAACTGACTTGGAATTAGCTACGTCGCTTGGGCAAAACGAAGCTGAACTACAATCAGTCATCCAACAAGGCCAAAAGGCTAAACAGAAAATGGTGACAGCTAACCTGCGTCTAGTGGTTTCTGTTGCCAAAAAATACCAGAACTACAGTTTAGATTTTCTTGACTTGCTGCAAGAAGGGGCGCTGGGGCTGCAACGAGGGATTGAAAAGTTTGACCCTAACAAAGGCTACAAACTATCAACCTATGTTTATTGGTGGATCACGCAATCGATAACACGGGCTGTAGCAGATAAGTCTCGCACTATCCGTCTGCCAATCCATATAAACGAAAAATTAAACAAAATCAGGAGAGTACAGCAGCAACTATCTCAATCTTTGGGTCGCCCTCCAGTTGTGGCAGAAATTGCCGAATCGTTGAATCTATCGCCCAATCAAATACGGGAATATCTTCAGATTTCTAAGCCTCTAGTCTCCTTAGAAAAGCGAGTGGGAGATGAGGGTGAAAGTGAACTAGCCGATATTTTGCCGATGGATGGCATTTCTCTAGATGAGCAAATAACTCTTGAGTCTCTACAGCAGGACTTAGCCAAGTTGCTGGCATTGCTTAAGCCAAGGCAACGAGAAGTATTGACTTTACGTTTTGGATTGTCAGATAATCAGCAGTTGACTTTGAGTCAAGTTGCAAAACGCCTAAACCTAAGTCGAGAAACAATTCGTAAAACTGAACATCTTGCTCTCTCTATTTTGCGCTCTCATCAAAATAAAATTAAAGACTATCTTCTTAATTAAGTGTTTCATTTGTATGAGCAAAACCCGCTACTCCAAAGATTGGAAACAAATCGCTACAGCTGTAAAAGATGCTTCCAATTGGCGCTGTACCAAGTGCGATCGCATCTGCTTGCGCCCTGGTGAGAAACCATCAGAGCTAACTCTATCCCAACGCCGGGTTTATAACCTTCAAGTACACCATTACAACTTCGACCCATCTGATAACCGAAAAGAAAACTTGGGCTGTCTTTGCAGTGGCTGCCATCTTCACTATCACCGATTTAGACGAGGCAATATTTCACCTGGGCAATTGTCACTGTTTCAATTAAATGATGCATGAATATATTGCTATCTAAAAACTATCCTTATAAATAGAACACCGATTACAGAACCGATGCCCAGCAAAACTATTGATGTCCGAGAGTACACCGTCAGAGCGCACAAGCGGGAAATTCACACCCGCGTTTTCAACTTCGTATGTAAGCAGTGCGAACAACCCACGCAAAGAGAAACTTTTGGTGTGCGACCTCTATATTGCGAGAAATGCCGTCCGCCACAAGCACCCAAGAAATCAGTAGTCCCGATAGACAAGAGGAAACCCAGAGCGATGAACTACAAAAGCGGGAAAGGCATTGCGGGGTAATATTTTTGTTTTAAGGTGGAGGCGATCGCAGGCTTTTTTGGTAAACCTCCAAACGCTCTCTAAACAAATATTTGCCCAGCCAAAAAGCCGGAACAAGTAGTATGATTTCTCTCCAGCTTACTGGTTTTAACCTGAAGTCAACGTTAATTTCTGACGCTGATTGCCAGAGTTAACCATTTTCACCAAGGAAGAATTCAAATAGCTTTGCGCCGAAATATACAAGCTTTCCCAAATGTCTTGGTTACGGCTAATTTTCGTACCTACGGTATTTCCTGCTGTTTTCTCCGACACTAAATATTTACGGAAATAGTTCGTCCACAAGTGTTGCAGAAAATCTTCGGCGAATTCGTTAAAGGGCAGAATCCATTTATAATCTTGATCCAAAAACACTCGATAGGATGCAATTATCGGTAATACCAGGTCAGTTGGCGCACCAAACCCGAATGAATACTTGCTGTCCGGCAACAACGTCGTTTTACGTATATCAATAGATGCTAAATCATTAACACCCTTTCTTCTGGGGTTGCTAATATGATCTTGGATGATTTCATAGAGTCTTTGCTCTATCCACAAGGCATGAGTTAGTAGAGGTAGCAGGGCAGTTAATCTTTCCCTCTCAGTGTCGCTAATTTGAGAGGGGATACTCATACCTGCCGGGTGCTTGGTTCGTTTATTGCTGTCGGGGTTGTATTTATTTCTGTCCAGGCAGTAAAGGAGCTTCAGCAAATGGGTTACATTGCACTGGGCATTTCTGGGAGCGCCACTTTGATTCTGGTAATAGGCAATGCGGAATTTTCTATCTTCTGCCTTTTCTAACTGAGCTAAATACTGCTTGATGAATTTGTAATCCCCCCTGGCGTTGACTTTAGAGCGAGAATCTACTGGCGTTGTTGTATTTGATGCCAGGGCGATATCTTTGGCTTCATCTTCCACTAACCCAATGTGGATAGTGACTTTGACTCTAGCTTGGCTTAGGTCGTATTTGTAATTCTTCGCCTGCTCAAAAGCTAAAACTGTATGACCACCGTTAATAATCCCATCGCTTCCTCCCTCACTAGCTTCTAAGACTTCTAGTTCAAGTTCGGTTTTATTTTTATTGGGTTTAATTTTATTTACACACAGGGTTATTCCACTGTGACGCGAGAAGAATTTATCTGGTTGTGTCGTCACTGAGTCGAAGATTTGCCTGTATGTCGCACTTTTGCGGTTTGGTTCCCTGATGTTTGGTTCTAGCGGTAGGTCTGTAGGGAATGTGTCTACATGGGCAGTGGCGATAATGCAATTAGGTGCGGCTTGAAAATAGCTATCTATTTTTAAGTTCCAAGTCTTGGGCATAGTTGATTAGAGTTAAGTTGGTCTTGAACTTGTACAAACAGAAAATCTAAAATTATGCAATCAGAACAGCTTATCCTTGACTAATTAACTGTAACAAGGCTTCCGTTGATATCTTGCCACTCATATCAGTACCTTCTAAGAGACTGTCTGCTAAATCTCGCTTTTGGTGATGCAGTTGCACAATCTTTTCTTCAATAGTATCTTTTGCAACTAGACGATAAATTGTCACTGGGCGTTGTTGCCCAATCCGATGAGCGCGGTCTGAAGCTTGGTCTTCCACAGCGGGATTCCACCAAGGGTCTGTATGGATGACATAATCAGCAGCAGTCAGATTGAGTCCTGTACCTCCGGCTTTGAGACTAATAAGAAAGACATCCCCTGAACCAGCCTGAAACGCATCCACCCGTTTTTTACGCTCTGCCACTGAAGTACTGCCATCTAGATATTGATAATTAATCCCTTGCTGTTCGAGGTAATCGCGGATAATGTGCAAATGGTCAACAAACTGACTAAACACTAACGCCTTATGACGATTTTCCAGCAGTTCACCCAGCACCTCACCAAAAAGTTGCAACTTAGAACTGGGTAATACAGTATCAGGCATCACTAAACTAGGATTACAACAAGCGCGACGTAATTTCATAATCTCAGCCAAAACTTGCAAATGTTTCTTTCCAGCATCTGCATCACTTTCGGTAAGTTTAGATATTGCTTGACGGCGCAATGCCTCATAAAATGCCTTTTCTTCTCGACTTAACTCTACATGAAGGAGAATTTCGGTACGAGATGGCAACTCTTCTAACACCTGATTTTTTGTCCGACGCAACAGAAATGGTTGAATCAGTTTTTTGAGTTTATTACGTGCAAGTTTATCCTGATATTTTTCAATTGGGACGGCAAAGCGTTGATTGAAGCTTTCAAATGAACCCAATAATCCAGGATTAATAAAGCGGAACAAATTCCACAACTCACCCAGGTGATTCTCAATGGGAGTCCCAGTAGTCAGCAACTTAAAATTAGATTTTAGGTTCATGGCTGCCTGAGAACGTTTAGTGGTCATATTTTTAATCGCCTGGGCTTCATCCAGGACAATAGTTTGCCAGTGTACAACAGAGAGCATTTGAGCTACTTCTTCCTGCTGTAATAAACCATAGCTGCATACCAACATATCTAACGGTTGTAACCCATCCAATAATTTTTGGCGGTTAGCACCAGAAAATTGAATAATATTGAGGGTTGGGGCAAACTTCTGCGCTTCACTCACCCAATTCATGCACACAGAAGTGGGGGCAATAATTAGGGTTGGCCCTTCATGGGCATTTCTGAGAATGACCGCCAATGCCTGCAAGGTCTTACCGAGTCCCATTTGGTCTGCCAAACAAGCTCCTACACCCCAATGTGCCAAACGCGCCAGCCAACAAAAACCCTCCATCTGGTAGTCACGTAGTTCTGCTTGAAGGGTAGATGGCAGTTCTGGCTGGAGGTTTTTTACCTCATGGAGATGCTCTCTATGTGTTTTCCAGTGTTTATCTGCTTTTACCTTACCTACCTCATCGACAAAATCTTCTAACCCTAATGTTGCCAATGGGTGAAAACGAATACCTTTATTATGCTTTTCCGAAAACATCCGTAATTCGTCGAGGCGTTTCCGAAAAGCTTGAGTTAAAGCCAGAAATTGACCATCACCAAGGGGGATAAATCGGCTGGGGGTTTTCTCCAACAGTTCCAGGAGTTGCTGCATATCTAGCACAAGGTCGTTATTCAATTTCAACTCACCAGTGGCTGCAAACCAGTCTTGCTGACGTTGAATTGATAAATTAAAGTCTTTCAGGTCGGCATTGTGGCTAATATGCAGCTTTTCTCCTTCTGGCCACGCCATGACTACTTTATTTCCCAGCGCTTGCAGTTCTAGCAGCAGTTCTAAACATGACTCTGGGTCAACTATTACCCATTCACCATCTTGTTCTTCACTTTGAGCCAAGGTGGGACAGGCGGCTACAGCGTCGGCGGCAAGTTGCTTCTCAAGAGAAAGATTTCGTCTGGTTTGGAAACGTTTACCCTCAATCTCAGCAATGACAGTTTCACCACCTGTACCAGGACGAAAGTAAGGGCCACCTTGGGTAAAAGGGCGCGACAACAGGGTGATTTTCAAGCCGACATTGGCAGGTAAAAGGTGAATATGGGGTAGAGTCTGGGCGGGTACTTCTTCTGCACCTTCTGAGCCGCCACCAATGTCAGAATGCACTGTGACGATGCCAGA
Organism: Nostoc punctiforme PCC 73102; assembly: GCF_000020025.1. Taxonomy (GTDB): domain Bacteria; phylum Cyanobacteriota; class Cyanobacteriia; order Cyanobacteriales; family Nostocaceae; genus Nostoc; species Nostoc punctiforme. The sequence goes on from NC_010632.1 coordinate 8,268, forward strand.
AACGGCATTTATGGCTGCTAAAACTTGCTTTTCGGCGAAGGCAGGTACGTTTAATTTATTATCCTTACCTATAATCTGTGCGATGCGTCTGTGTTCGGTTGTAATTTCAATAACTTTGATGCGAGTTGGGGTTTCTTTGATATGCAGAATATTCTGTGATTCTGGTAATTTGGGAGAAAATTCCAAGGTGAGACGACCAAGTTTTTCTTTTTTAACTAGTAGTTCCGGTTCTCCCTTGACGATTTCTACACGAATATTGGGCATATCTTCCCAAAAAACTAAGGGGTGTCCAATTAAGGCAGAGATGGCTTTTTCGCCGAAGGTATAATCAACTTTGCCATAATAGCCCTCACTATATACCTCAATACAACTGCATACCCGCATATCTTGGGGCGTGACGTAATCAAACTCAGCTAATCCACTGCTCAGGCGTTTGAGGGCTATAGGGCGACCTTTACTCCATTCTCCTTTGGCATTAACTTTTTGTTCCTTTGGTTGTAAGACACATTTGCTGGGATAGAAAGTAATGAACCATGCTAAACGCAGTTGGGATTCTGGTTTTAGAGATGTTTGTGGTTGTTTTTGGAGATTTGCTAAGGCATTGAGGCACATTTCCCAAGCCTCTTGGGGTCGAATTAGGTCTACGATGGTTTGAATATTGCTATCTTCTCGCAGTGCTTCTGCTTCTTTTTGATACTTACTACTAGGTTTAAGCCGGGATAGGAGTTCTGCGGTTTCCATTGCCAACCAGTGATAACCGGAGGCGAACGAGCGCTGATATAATGGCTCTAATAACTTAGGTAAGCGTTTTTTCGCACCCTCAGCATCCATCCAGTAAAGGCATAGTGAACAAAACAATGTTTGTAAGCTATTTTCTTCTTCTACTGAAGAGATATGGGCGCTAAGTACAAATTGTTTTTGAGTAATATCACCCTGGTGTACTTGCAGCACTGTTTTCAATCTGCCATAAATAAACCTGAGCCAATGATCTCCTTGACGAGACATTAAATTGGTGTATTCTTCTGCTTCTTTGAGGCGTTGTGCTGAACCATCTTTTAACAACGCCAGGATAAAAAATAAGCCCCCCATTGTATTGAAATATATTTGGCGTTTGCCTGTAGCCTTTTTTATCGCTTTCAGGGCATCTGTATAATATTTTATGGCTTGCTCATTCTCACCCCGTAGAAAACTTAACCAACCCCAAAAGATAGCAGCGTTATTTTGATATTCATTCGATACCCGCTCCAGACTTTCTTGCGCTTCTTGGGTACAGCCCTGTAACAGCAGTTGTTCTGTTAAAATCAGGTGCAGATAATCAGAACAATGTTTTCCACCTGTTGAACATTGTTCTGACAGCATCATTAAAGCATCCTCAGACACAGACAATTTTAATGCACAATTCAGGAAGATACTTGATATCCCACTTTCATATAATCCTTGGGGTAAGGTGTTAAACCCATCTGCATCAAATGGGTTATTAAATATCTGCTCGAAAATATTTTCTATTACTAGCTTTTCTTCACTATCAGCATACTTCTGGTAATCTTCAATTTGCTTATTAATAAAGTTAAGGTCTTGACGATAAATACCAATGCGGATTTCTCTGATACACTGGCGCAGACTGTAGAATATCCGAGAATCATGGTTCCAATGAGTACGTATAGGGAACTTTGACTCTACTGCTATTACTTGGATTTCAAACTGTCCAGTTTGTACAGCATGACGAGTAGCAATTTCTGTGAGTAGCGGATGACATTCAGGGCTTTGCCTGCCTGACTGCACTAGCAAACCTACTTTTAACAATTTATCAATTTGGGGACTGAGAGTTTTAGTAACCCAAAGTTTATTCTTTTCATCTAAAGCACCCATTTTGCTAAGACAGCTTAGAAGTGAATTTTTGTCCACAGGTGCATAAATTATCGCCAAAAGCTGGATAACTTTTTGTACAGAACTATCTAAATCAAAGTATTGATTCGCAAGTTTTGTTTGAAGATTTGTAGTATCATTTGCCAATTTAGTCATAACTACTTATTTAATTGTTTAAATAATTTTATTAAATTAAGTTTCTGTCTATGAGCCGCTTCTAATTGTGAATGATAGGCAGACCGTTCAGCTTTTCGTCCAAGTTGAAAATAAGCTATTTTTACTTTTTTGAGCCAGTTAACCACAGCCTCATAACAGTACCAAGTTTCTCCTGCATAGTCTCGAATTTTACCATAGTCTCGAAACCACGGTCTGATTTTAGGTCTAATTTTAAAAGTAATAATGCCAGCAGTTAAGGCAGTAGCATTATCCTCTAATCCTTTGAGCTAAATTGCTAGTCCAAGCAGTAAATTCATACAAACAGTTATCTGATACATATATACCAGTAAGACATATTGACAATGTTTTAACCAGATAGCTATCTTCTGGCAGTATTTTTGCCAGGGCAAAACCCTCCCCTGCTCTTACGTGAGGATTTTAATTTTAGCCGCAGACATCGCCTCTTCTACTCTTCCCAAAGCTGCTAATTGCCTCAGTACAAAAAGTTGAGGTAATTCCACCTGCCTCAAAACGAATACTAGCTTGATATCGTGTTATTTTGTTTTTTGGTGTCCGACCGCAGGACTTTGGAAAAATGCTGCCCTCCTCAACCTCCCAAGCAATTGATCGCACGTTCAAAGTGGGAATACTCAATTTATGTAGTTGAGGTTATTTCCAATGGCGGATAAACAAGAGATTAAATGTACATACTGCTTTGGCAAAGGTAAAATAGAACAACCCGAATCAATAGGTTCATCTCCCATACCACAATATAAAACTTGTAGCTATTGTAGTGGAACTGGAAAAATTATTAAGAAAAAGTCGTAGAAATATCTAGTTTACGTCATTCGGGCATAACAAACTCCTACTCTCTCATTCTCTGTGACGGAAGAATAAGGACTTTTTGATGCGGTCTGTGGGCAATCGGATATATATTTTTGCTCAGATTGGGATTGTAGGCAGGTTGTAGTCCATTGTCGATGCTGTGAGGTTGGGGAAAATGTCGGGATAGGTAGGTGATTTTGACGACATCTCTGTGAGTGAGAATTTTTTCCGGCTAGGAGGCGATTCGGAAGATTCATAGGTAGGTGATTTTGACGACATCTCTGTGAGTGAGGAAGCAACCCCAAAAGACTCTGTTGGCAGACCGTTTAATGCCCGGTAAGCAATGAGTTCATCTGTGCAAATAGTCCATTGTGGCACTTCCACATCAGAAGAGGGGCAATCAGTTCCAGCGTGCGTTTTTCCTTATCCACCGACGGTAGAACGTCCTCCCGCCGAGGAAGACGCAAAATCCAGCGTTCTCCATCAGTGTCCTTATTTAGTTTCTTGAGCAAAGATGCACTATTATTAGTTTTTTGAAAAAAGTGTGAGGAACTACAGTCAATTATTGGGAAATTGAGTGTACTATAAAGCTATTAAAGGGGGGTGTGGAATTGAAAAAATTATACTAAGGGAATGTGAGAATATTAAAACTTATTTATCCAGTGTAATTGGCGCGTTTACACAATTAGAATTAATGCAAACTAAAAATTTAATTTAAAACTGGTATGAACTCCAGAGACATTTATTTATTCAGATGGCTTGTGACTTTATTCTAGACATCTTAAACAACAGATGGGCTTGAATTCAATTGGTCGAATTGCTGTCAATGCGTAAGTTATAACCCCGGTTGAAGGCAATGGAATGCTGCTAGCTAACTTCATCATTGCCGTTAATGGTAACGAAAGAGAACAAGTACTACCCTACTTGATAAAGTAAAACTGAAAACTTTGAAACTGGTAGACACATAAAAACTTAAGGTACTGACTAGTGATTAAAATTACGATTCACTCGTAAATAAGAATTGGTACTCTATTCTAAATATCTAAGTTGAAGGCACTTATTTTACAAGAACTTGCTTTCCAGAACTATCTTGCAGTAGGTTTCTAAAATGACACTTTTTAAATTAGTGTTTGAACTGATAGCAGACTTATTCCTTCGCTATCGCCAGTGGTATCGGCGTATCTGTGGCGGTACTTGGCACTATGTTGTGGTCTATTTATGTAAAGAAACTTACGACTGGCATGAGGATTCTATTCTAAAGCCTTTATACTACTGGCACAACGAAGACATTCTAGACCCCTCAGAGATTGAATTACAAACAGAGGATTGGGGAGAAAAACGGTTTGAGTGTATGGCTAAGGTTGAAACACGAGATGTTCAAACCCTTCATGAGTCCACTTACAATAGCTCAGTCTATGGGAGAAGTTTTAACGAGGATTGAAACACCACTTAAACCTCTAAAACCTTGTGAAAAATCTCCTGGCTGGAAAAAAGGACAGCCAGGTCATAATAATTACAAATGACGTAAAGTTGGGCATTTCGGCGCAAGAACATCTGCTGATTATGCCGCCGTCTAATCTCCTCTTCAGTCAGGTGTAACTGTTCTGAAAAGCTCAAATCATCGTATTGGTTATACATCTTCGTGAACTCCAATAAAACTAAAGTATTCGGCTGAAAGTTCCATCAAGTATTTCAGAGCCAAGCAATCACCATAATTTGTATATATTTGAGCGATCGCCTGGAGGATGAACGGAATATTATCCGGTGTGACATTTTGGAACTGAATGGCTAAATTAAATGCTGAGTTTTCATCTTCTGGCTCTAGGGGTTGTGCGTCAGTCCACACAATTAAACCTCGCTTATCCAGTTCTGCTAAAGAAATATCGTTTAGAGCATCCACAACGGAATCAGGTGCATATTTTATTAATAGCTTAATCACCAAATAACACCTCCATAAAGTAATTGATATCCCAGCCTCAATCTGGTAATAAATTCGTCAGTATTACGATTGTCCCAAACAGGATTACTACGGCTTTTTATCCAGTTGATTGGACTATGACAAACATCATCATGACAACGGTAGCACGTAGGAAATGTAGATTGACCAATGATGTCATTGCCGTAGTAAGCGTGATGGATTTCTTCGCTTTTTCTAGTCAGACAAACTACACAATAATTGTGGGTTTTCCGGTGAGCGATGCCTACGGCGGGCTACACCAACGCTACTTGCTTCCTATACTTCTTGGGATCACCATATCGAGCGTTCCAGTTTAATTGTCGTGAAAGCCGAGATTTTCTAGTAATAGAGTCACCCCCTTTTCGTTTAACTCTTGCCCTGTTAATTCGTGCCACTTTTGTTTGATTTCCTGAAAATGTGGTCTTCTCCCTAATTCTGTTGCCCATTTTCTAATTTCTTCATACCAGTCAACCTGCTGCTGTGAGGATTGCTGATTATTTTTAGAACTATTAACAGTGTCATTATTCGGCTTGGAATCTTGTTTTTGTTCCAGACCTTTGATATCAAATTCCGGGATTAGGGCAACAAAGGGATTACCACGAGTTGGAATTACTAGGGCATATCGAACTCCGGCTTTATCCAACATTTCGCAAGCCTGTCGCAAGATTTCAAGAATTTCTTTTTTGACATTCAGAAAATCCTGGGGATGGTCAAGGATATAACTCGATGTCTGCCCTACAGCAATAAAGCAAACGTTTTTCAGAGATGGGCGACTAAATCCGGTTTCTCCAGAGAGCGGGGACTGGCCCATAAACACCCCATGTCCTTTAAGTCCGGCGGTGAATTTGATGATATAGTTCCAAAAACCTTGCAAGTCTTTGGCAGTATCAGCATCAACCATTCCTGGAAGTCCCTTGCCACCACCATAAACACTATCTACTTCATCCTGAGCAAGAAATAATTCGGGAACACCGTGACATTCACCACCAACAATTGATACTCTTGCTTTCTGCTTGTCAATTTGGTCTGTGGCAAAGGTAATCCAATCTCTTAACGCTTTCATACCGTCAAACTTACGGCTGAACTTGCACAACCATCTGGTGACATCATCTTTTGGATCGCTGCCGATGACAATTGCTGGCGTTTGAGATTTTGCACCAATTTTGTTGATAATCACCCCAGCCAGCGTAGACTTCCCAGATTGTGTACCACCAGATAGGTAAAAATGGTGATTACTGCGAAGAGTCATATTTTGATTAGATGCAGCATCACACAGTTCATCAATCCAAGCACTATCAATTCTGATGTATTCAGGATAATTAGCTGCGATCGCTTGCAGAACTTTCATTGCACCTGGATTGATGATGCTCTGTACAAACTCTTCATCAATGTCAGCAATATCAGGATTGGGAATACCAGTCCGCGAAGGTTGGTGTTGTGCTGGTGGTTCGGGCAGAGTTACCAAGCCTTGCAACTGGTATTCAGCTATCCACCGGGGGCGCTCAGTAATGGGCAGACGATTCACATAATCAGCAACTCTGCGTTTGGCATCAATCGCTGTAGTTACATAATTGTATGCTGCTTGACCTTGCAAATGTTGTTTGAGTGCTTTCAAATCAGCTTCTAGCAAAGATTTGTAAACTTTTTCCTTACTTTCGCTGATTTGGGCAGATACCCCAAACAAACCAGCACTAATCGTCCCAGCGCCGAGTAAGATTCCGGTTGTTATTCTGTCAGTATTTAAGAAAAAAGGAGCAGACAGACATAACACTGCACTCGCTCCTAAACTGCATAAGATAGTCCGTTCTGCATGAATTACACTACTGGCAGTTAGTCGTTCTAATTCAAAACCCATAAATTATCGCACCCCCAACGCAACACCAGCACAAACTAAAGTCAGAAAGGCAAACAGAAATATTACCCCAGGCATCAAGCCGATGGTAAAAGTTTTGCGGTTAAATCCAAAACCTTTAACGACTAAACCGCCAAAGTTGAATAACCCCAGAAATATGCAGCAGATAGAGATTATGCCGATAAACCAAAGAATGTACTTACTAACGGGGCTGGCAACCGATAAATAACCCATAAACATAGAAAAGCCAACCCCGCACACTGCATATCCTATATGAAAGAGCTTGATTTGCATAATCAGAATCCAGAAGTCAGGAGCCAGGAGTCAGAATGGAATTAGAATAACTTGTAAGCAGTTTACTAACTTCTTCAAGTAGCAGCATTAATTCTGACATATCACCATATTTCAGATCACTTGACAGAATTAAATAATAGCGACACTCTTCTAAAGAGCCTTGAGCAATATTCATAAATTTCGCTTTATCTGCTAATCCTTTTTTCTTAAAGCCTTCCGCAATATTTGCTGGAATAGAAATTGCTGCTCTTCTAAACTGTGATGTAAGCCCATATATTTCTGATTTAGGAAACTCATTAGTTATTCGATACACTGATAAAACAAACCGATGCGCTTTTTGCCAAACTATCAAATCTTGAAATGTTCTTGCTGGTTGTCTCATTTGTTCTGACTCCTGACTTCTGACTCCTGACTCCTGATCTAGAACCTGAAACTATCTCCCACTTCATCAAATGCTTTCTCGTATCCTCCGAGTTGACGCTGCTGTTCAATAGAACCAAAGGCATGACGGATCACTGCCTCCCCATGTAATCCCCTGGTTCGCTGCAAATCTTCCTCAACCTTCATGGCTTCTTGGGAATATGCCAATTGGTTTTTATACATCTCTGCCAAAGATTGCAACTGTTTGAGCTTGTGCCGGGAGAACTTTGTATGTAGCCACTTCTGTGCTTTTAAATTGCCAGCCACTTCTGCTTCATCCAGAACCTGCTGTGCTGTAGTGTAAGCTGGCAATGTGTAGCGATCGCGGATTGATGAAGGTAAATTACCCTCAATTTGTGTTGCATCACCCACCCTTAAATCTGTTGACACTACTCCATCACCTTTACCGCCAAATAAACCAGGAAGCCATTTTCCTAACATTCTTTTCTCCCCCCTACTACTTAAAATTGGTATAAGTTTGCTGAACTTGTTGCACCTGCGACCCGATATAACGGGTTATGCCATATATCCCCATAAAGGAAAACATCAATACAGTAAAGGCTGCGATCGCAGTTTGAGCCATCATCCCTCGCTGCATCAGTTCCTCAATCTGCCTATTAGATTGCGATCGCACCTTTGACTCATCAATAAGTTGCTGGACGACTAGGAACTCTTCTGTTGTCAGGTTTTCGAGTGTTAAACCGGACAGATTCAATTCGCCGTCCTTCTTCAGGTGAATATTTAATGCTTTGCGATGGGTTTGGTCTTGTTGCTCCATATATTGCCACGCCCAAAACGAGGGTTAATAGCAGCAGATTTAGTACTGCTGCTACCAAGATGAATTTATTCGGTCGCATCTGCATTGCTAGCAGAGAGATAGAGCGATGTAATCTCCTGACCGAACCGAAAAAAGGCTTCTGGTTCTCCCTGGAATTCTTTGGCGAACTGTGCTACTTCTGCTAAATACTCGTTAGAAACATTAGCTAAAGTTTCGATTGTTTCAACTGCCTCCTTGTGAGCAAACTCGCGTGTCCCTTGGGTAATTGCAGAATTAAAAGATTGAATCTCTGCTAACGACTGCTTGGCCTGATTGGCAAGTGAAGTTTTATAATCACTCATGCTCTGTTGAGCTTTATTGGTTTTGGCAGTACGTTTGGTAGTTTTAGCTGTTTTACCATTGCTAGAAACAATTAAATTACTAGCTTTTTTGAGTGCCACAAGTTCGTCAGAGATGGCAATAATTTCTGCCTCAGTAATCGCATCAGGATCTACGCTTTTGTTTTGTAAGTACAAGCGTAGTTCTTCAGAACTCATTTCGATTCCATTAGCAATGAGAAGTTCTTGTAAATCGTTCATGAAGTGGCTCCTATTGATTTAGGTTGACGAAATTTGAATTTAGTTTGAGAAGCAATTTTTTTGACCCATTGCTGAATTTCAAATTCGGTGTAAATCTTATCTACGGAAAATGGCACTCCAATTTCTTGACCCCATCTGTAAATTGTCGGTTTTGATGGTCGCGGTTCTAGTCTTTGTAATGCTTCAAAGAGTTGAGCGCCGTTGCATGACAATTGTGGCAAGTTTGAACAAATAAATTCGTAGCGTTGAACATCTGATAATCGAATGGTGCGATTGGGATTTAAAAGCTTCAGTTGAGCATAAGCTCTTACCAGCAGAATTACCCCAGCTTTGGCACTGGTGGTATCAGATATTTCTAATCGACGAAGAATTCTTGGCCAAGTGTAATCACTAACTTGACCAACAATTTTTTCATATTCGTTCCTCAGAATTGTTCCTGCCATAGAAACAGCCGTAACATCTTTGCAATTCTAGATTAACATAAATAACCTATCTATAATCCTATAGATGAGGTATTGTTCTGAAAAAGTTCTCGGCAAAAACATAGAACTATAGGGGTAAAGTTAGGTAAGCGTTATTGTCGAGGAGAAAATGCCTAAGAAAACTACACCAAAAATGGTTCAGACTGGAGTTTCTATTCCAGAACCGTTGTATGAAGCCGCAAAGCGAGTTCAAGCAATGGAGGGCTGGAATGAGTCAGAAATGCATCGCGTCTTTTGGGAAAAAGGATTTGCGCTTCACCTTCAAGGAACTCTTGCCCGTTACCAGTTGGGTTTGATTCCTGAAGCACAAAATACCGCCGAATAAGTTGACGGGATTTAGTCTAAAGGGGAGTATTGCACCCCTTTTTTTGTGCCTTCGCTAAAAAGCAAGCAGACCATGAGACTCTGCTCGACCTCAAACACGTTAGCATCAAGGCTTTGGGACACGCGGATGATTTCGATGAGGCTCAAAACCCTAGTAATGCCGTGAAAATAACTGTCTCATGGTCTGCTCAATCCCTTGCCCTGACTGATTCCGCGCCTCTATGAGAAAGAAAATTCATTTTTTTGAATTTTGCAAAAAACCGTGGTTTTTGACTCTTTTATCTAAAGTGGGTTTTTCTATTCGTCCTGCGGTCATTTTTGAAGCCTGACTCTGTTTGATTAACACCGAACGCAAGTACTGCCGACAAGCTGCTTCTCCCCGACAGATCAGAATCCGCAGCGCCTGTATTTCCTGCATTGGAGAAACACAGATTTCAGCGATGGCTGCAATCAAATTCTGTTGCTTCTGCACATAATCTTGATGCTGCTGCTCCAACACAGCAATCTTGGAGTTTAGCTGTTGTATCTGCCGTAATGCTTGCGTTAAGGACGATTCTTTGTTTTGAGAGCGATTATTCAGAGTTAACGTCATTTTCTTACCCTTCTAAATTTAGATTCTTTCTGTTTACTGCAGGGCAAACGCATCTAAATTACTCTTGATCAGAACGAAGGTTAAAAACCAACGAAAAAATGAGGATTTCGCGTTTGCTTATTTTTCAAGCCCCAAAGCGATCACCTAAAATTTTCGCAATAAGCAAGAGTTAATGACATGATTTTTAACTCTATTGAGAATATACTTTGCTTATTGACATGATGCGGCCGCCCTGCTGTTTACTGTTGAGTCATCTGCTTCATATCATCGATTGCATTCAAGACTTCCCCCAAAATATTGAAAGCATCGTTTAAAACCACGTCATTCAATGTAGAAAAGTATTCGGAGGATTCGATATTGCGATAATCTTGACTACTGCTAATAAGCCGCAGTGTATATTGACAGCCTTGCAATATGGCTTGAATTTCTGAAGTAGTTAGCTTAATTTCCATTGGTGTGTTCTAACTTTGAAAAACTGAATCGATTTCGCCGTTATCAATAGCATTTTTGGCATGGCGAACAGCTTGCGTATGATTGTCAAAAGTTTGAGTTGAAGGTGATGCCCAAGTTGTTTTTAACAGACCTGTTTTTCCCACATGAACATCCACAGCGCCATCTGATAACTCGGCAGTCTCAATTTTGTAGCCGCCATGTTTGGTTTTGTACTCTTTCATTACCGTTAACTAACCTAAAATTTATCTCGTTGAATACTGAGGCTTGCTCCGACTAAAGAACTTCCTAAGAAAGTGGAAAAACTGACCAGCATTGCACCCAGGCAAATATTTTTCTGTTGCTCCCAACCAGAGATGATTATGTTGGGATTATTTGTCTCAATAATCTCCAGCCCCCAGCAAGCCATTGCTCCAACTCCTGCAAATCCGGTAAAAAGTAAAGATACAATTGCAGTTGTTTCTATGATGCGGTCGAGAAGAATTCTGGGGTTGAATCTTTTTCGAGTCCGACGAAGAACTAATTTATTACGAGTGTTTGAAGGCAAAGATGATTGATAAGTCACTTTCTGTGTTTTCATTTAGCATCCTCCAATTCAACAAAAAATCCCGCACCAGTATTTTTAATCTTTACCAACTTTTGATTTACCAATGTTTGAATCACTCCTAGACTAAATTTGATACTGCCCAATCGTGCGCTACCCCCACAACGACCAAGATACTGTAGGCAGAGTGAGGACTGGTCAGTAGAGGTGGGGTAAGTAGATTTTCTCGGCATAATCTTGGTTATTACTCTATGATTTGTAAATGATGTGCATTGAAAAAAATTCCCTGACCAGTTGGCATATCTGAGAAATGAACACAAACCATGCCGTGTCCTGAATACTGGATTACTGTACCTGTTTGCCCTAACCTGGTGTCTTTCTCTACAACTGTTTTGATGACTTTGACAACTGAATTAATTGGTGGAAGGTTAGCCATTTTTAATCCTTGGCTGAATAGCCGATTATTGATTAGTAATTTGAGTTTTCACCGATACCATATTGCAATTTTAGAAAACTGACTGGAGTACAGATTTCTTGCCAATCACAAGCTCCCATTGGGGCATTCCAGTCATTTACAATTCGCAATTCGCAGTTCGCAATTCGCAATTAAATACAAGAAATCACTTGTTATTTAATTGTTAATTAATGGGTCTTAATCCACCACTGATTCAAAAGAAAGTGGTCTTAAATCAGTGGTGGGTTTAAGCTCTCACTGATTCAATCAATTGCGAATTGCGAATTGCGAATTGCTTTGATATGCCTTTTCGGATGGCTGATTACCGTTTGAGAGTATATCGCCGTTTTCCCAAGAAGCGAATGCACCAAGTCGTAATTTACTTAGATAAAACTGAATCGGAGAAGGTGTATCAAACTACTTTCATTGCTGGAAGTTTACAACATGAATTTTCAGTGATTCGTTTGTGGGAGCAACCGCCAGAGGTCTTTTTGACAGCGCCAGGATTACTCCCTTTTGCGGTCTTAAGTGCTACTGAGAACAAAGTTGCGACATTGCAACAGTCATCTGCGGCTGTTGACAAAATTGCTGACAGGCGAACACAAAGTAATATTGCTGCCGCTTCTGCAATTCTGGCTGGGTTAGTATTAGAACAAGAAGTGATTAGACGTTTATTTAGGAAGGACATAATGCGCGAGTCTGTGATTTACCAACAAATTAAAACCGAAGGTGAAGAAGAAGGGAGCGATAAAAAAGCCCGTAAAATTGCTATTAACTTATTAGCTGAGGGCATCAGCGTTGATGTGATAGCTAGGTCTACTGGCTTATCAATAGAAGTAGTGCAACAATTACAGCAGGGAGAATTCGAGAACCAAGAGTAATTTTGCTACTATCTCTATACTGAATCGCCTCAACGAGGGCTGTATTTTAAGTCCCTATTTTTTACCTTACTCAGTGACAGTGCGGCTTGTTGACAACAATGGCCGTGTTTGTTGTAGCTGCTTGTACTCATCCCAATTCCTGGGATTATGAGGCGATGACATTGACTCTTGAAATTCCCAGTTTTGAGAATTGGTATCGAAAAACTCAATGGCTGCATCAAAACCACATTGTAAAAATCTGGTGTATGATTCTTCAGAACAAAGGATAGACTCGACAATTGCAGTCAAGAGTTTGAGGTTGGTTTCAGTAGCAGCACCTTCTTTTTGGAGCCATTCGATTGTTTCAAGCAGTTGTTTTTTAGCAGAAGCCGCAGTAGATTCAGGTAATGCGGCAACGGGAATAAAACCTGTTATTTGTTTCATATTTGATTGGCTCAAAAATTATCTATTTCTGTGACACCTTCATCAGTTGCCACCTTCTTTTGAGATTTAGCTTTACTGATTTGAAATTCGTTAGCTTTAATTACGGGCATTGCAGCCTCTTTAACTGCTGCTTTTGCTTGGTAATAAAGAAATTGAACTACGCCTGAAGCGTCTTCCTCTTCTTCCACTTGCGCCCATAAAGAACAACCTAATTCGATTGATTCGTAGTTGCCCAAGTTAAATTTTCTCGAATAACTAACTGAGACAGTACCGATTTTCATTGACTTGTTTGACCCGCTAATTTATGTAGTGGCGACTCACGTTTGAATCGCCTTTTTCGTGTTTAATTACCGCTTGTTACCTTGCGGCATTGCTGTCTGATTCTGCCCTTGCAGAGATAGCCGTGCCTCAGTTTCCGAAACCGGGGGTAATGCAGGTGCAGTCACAGCATTACTAGCCCAACGTTCGTAAGTATCATTTGTGACCCAATGCAGTGTCGCTCCAGATTCAGCACCACTACGAATCATCTCGGCGGCAACGAGGGCATCCTTTTCAAAATCAGATTGAGGATTGCGATAGCTCCACTGAATAAACCAGTACGTTCCCAGTGTTCCTTCTACTTTCTGAAACTCGGCACAGAAAATGTAGTTTTTGAGTACGCTAGCGATCGCCTGATAACAGAATTCTTTGGGATCTCCTGGCATCCCTTCCTCGCACCACTGCTGGAAAGCGCGATGGGCGAAGTGGTTATACAATCCAGCAAAATTGTCTTTACTGCGACGGTGGATCAGAAAACTAAGCAGCATGGAAGCTGGGCCTTTAAATTGGTCTTTGAGTCCGCCAGCAACAGGAATCACCCACAGTTCAGTGAATGGTTCGTTGGTGAAGTTCTCGTTGATGGTCAATGCACGGTCAGGACGAGAAATTGCGATCGCCTACGGCGGGCGGGTACGCCATCGCAAAATCAGCCTTGTTACCTTTGAGATATCCTCCTGCTTGTGCTTCCAAAATTGTCAGCTTAGGAGGACAATCGAGAAGGAATTGCCCGTATTCTTTAGCGCAATTCGCTTGTAGTTTCGGTTGGCTGGGTGGAATGAGAAAGACGCTGTTGTTGATTTTGATGGTTTCCATAGTTGCGTTGTTGTTGCTAAAAATTGTGTTGATACTGGATACTGTTCGACTTAGCTATTTATTGAGCAGAATTTAGGAGTCAGGAGTCAGGATTCAGAATATAGGAAAGGTATTGTGACCGAAAAAACGTCTGAATAATCGGCGTTTTTGCATCCCCACCAAATTGAAGTTTTAGTGGTGCAACAATTCAGTCATAGGTCTGAATCCCAGACTAAGAGCAAGTCTAAGAGCGCCTTGATTCTGACTCCTGTTAGCGGTAGCGGGGCGTTTAGCCCATTCTGACTTCTGAACTCTTCATAACAATTCCAGGAATTGTTTTTAACTCGTACTTCAGCATTTCAATTTGATATAGTCGCTTTTTAATCTCTGCTTCTAGAAGTGTTTTCAATTCCTGCGGTTTGAGCAATTTAATCTCGTTCTCTAAGTGATTTTCCTCTTCAATGGAATTCATGTCAGGCATGACTAAATACCGCCAGTTTTCATCGTATTCATAAGCTAAAAGACTATCGCTTGGGTAATACTTCATGCCGATAATCATTCCTTGTTCTATACGTTGTCCGAAAGTGAAGCGGGGGTATTTCCAACCGTGTGGAATGGTGATTGTTGGTTGCATTATTCTGCCTCCTGATTAAATTTGACCTCGACAATTTCTTCTACACAACCCATTGCCTCAGTCAAATAGTGCAATGTATCACCTAAATGTGTTGCTGCTTCTGGGTCAATCTTCTTGTCTGCAATCAACAAAAGCCAGTTTTCGTTTTGGGCAATTGCTTGGACCTTCAGGTAGCACGAGTTGAATTCTTGTAGTATTTCTATGGGTGACATTGTTATATTTGTGATGTAAGTAAAACAGTCTTATTGAGGAAGTGGGCAGCAACGCCCACCCCATTTCTTACGCTGCAACTAATCTTTCGCTTGACGCATCGGATTCTTTATCCAATAACTCGTCTTCTGTGGCTGGTTGTTCTGTAGCCGCAGTTGATATCTTTGCCACGTTCATGAAGTCGTCAAGCCCCACTGCTGCATCAATCGGCTCGGCGTATCGAAGAGAATCCACTCCGTTTGACCAATGGGTGATGTACTGAAATATCACCCCAATCATGCAATCAGCCTTGTACACTCGATAGTTTCTGGGGCAAGCTCCGTTAACGTATACGAGTTTGTAGTGGAGGATTTCAAGCACCTCTGCATTGGGGTCGGTTGGAGGTAGGAGAATTTTCTCTTGGGAATCATCCAACTGAGCTTCTTTAAGAGAAAATGGGTTTATCGTGTGTGCCATGATAATTTCGTTTGTCTAATTTCGTTGTAGACGCGATTGCATTTCTCTTGAACTGCGATCGCCTTTTTCGCTTCTAGGACTAGGGATTTCTTACACCTCTGTATCGCATCTGCTGGAGGTAGCACAAAATTCTCTTGGCAGTCAGAGAAACCTGAATCTGAAACTGTGATGTTACTTGCTAGACTATGTGCAATGATTATCTGTAATTGCATATTTGCAGGCGATGGCTCTTGTCTTGGGGTAGCAATCGCCCTTTCTCACTTCCAGCAACTTACGCCGCTACTGCCGTTCGGACTCCCAGAAACGTTATCGCCTCTTCTGCACTGTTGGCGAATCTGTTCATGCCGTATGTGCGGGGTCTGGAATACCAGCCTTCATAATTGCAACCGATGTAGCCCACTAACTGATTATTTCGGTAAAGTTTAGTACTGAAGGATAACCAATCAATCTGCGGATGCCACAAGTTGAACTTGACGCAAGCTTCTTCCAATTCCTCGCTTAAACGTTCATTGCGCTCCAGGGGTGTTTCTGGGAGGGTTGCTTTGACCTCTGCAACTCTTGTAGCGAACCAGTTTCTATCGAAGGGCAGCCGTCCGCCACAGACTAATTGCACCCATACGGTGATTCCGCCTTCAATCCAGATTGTGCGAACTGATTCGGGTTCCACTTCGATAATCTCACCGATGATGCGGCGATCTCTGCTGGTGAGAGGATCTTGGGTTGGAGCTACAGCTTCGGCTTGGGATTCGATGTATTTGTCAAGCTCGGCTTGTGCTGCGGCTTGCTTGTCAACAGAATAATCGACAATTGCTTGTCGTGTATGAGTTACATACGTCATAATAAAAATCTCCAATTTATTTGGGTAAAAGGCGATCGCAAGTTTTCCAGGACAGGCGGTCGTCTTTTGTTTTGATAGATGAAAAAAAACTGTACTTTTGAGGCAATAGAAGGTCGGTTTGATTTACACGAGCCTTTCTTGCTCCTCATATTTTTATATTATGATATTATCACTACATTGTCAATATATTCTTCATGAAATTGTCATTACAAACAGTCATTGGTAAGCTAATATTTATAATTAAGGAGTTGAGCAAGAATGACCAAAGGATCAAAAGCGTCTTCAGACAGGGTTTTCATTCAAATCCAGGTTGACCAAGAAAGGAAGACAAGGTTTGCAGAGAAAGTCCGCAATCAAGGTAAAACAATTACTGAAGTACTAATCTCGTGGATTGATGATTACATTGACGAATCTGAGAAGGTAGATGTTATAGACCTAAAAAAGCGAATAGAGGCTTTAGAGCGCAAATCAAACCAACAGGACTCTTTACTCATGGGGGAATTGCTCGCCTGAGAGAAGAGAATGATTCTCTCAGGCAAAAACATTCACAACTAATGGATCTCCTTAAAGCGGACAAGCCCGCTAATCAATAAGCGGGCTTTGTTTTTTTGTAAGCAGTCTATATTGATTATATAGTGATAATATCATTATATAATGATAAAAACTGGAGAAGTAGAAGACGATCGCCGCCGACCAAAGCATTGCGATCGCCTGCTCAATCCGTTAACGACAAAGTGAGCTAACTATAATGCTGACACATTTTTGGAAAAATCCCCCAGATCAGTTGCTTGGTTCACTTTGGTTAAGTTGCAACACCTCAACTTTTAGGCATCTACCATAGTGAGCAAGAAATATGCTGACACTAGACAGAGAACAAACAACAGCACTCGATTACAGTGTTGTCAACACCAGTATCCAGGAAACTTTCAGTGCTATTAACCGTTTTGAGTGGCAAGCAATAGATGAACTACGTCTAATGCGAGACAACCACTATTACAAAGATGGTGGATATCTCAGCTTTGAAGACTATTGTGAAAAAGAGCTAATCAAACACGGTGGATATCGCCGAGTCAGAGATTTACTGTCTGCGAAGAAAGTAGTTGATACTCTGCCAGAGGAACTGAAAGACAAGATTACTAAGCCTTCTCAAACTCGCTCCTTGCTCCGACTGGTGAAAACTCCCGATAAGTTAGAGCAAGCTGTTGCGATCGCAGCAAAAGAGAAACCCTTCCCCACTGCCGCCGACTTCACCAAAGCAGTACAGAAGGTCGTTCCAAAAAATACGTCACCCACTAGAACCAGTAGCACAAAACAAGAAAAAGTCAAAACGCAATTGTGTAATTCTGTTACTGTTTCTTCCCTTTCACATCCTCGTTATGGGGATTCGGGAGTGATCGAGGCAGACGCACCCAA
The DNA here is from genome assembly GCF_000020025.1 of Nostoc punctiforme PCC 73102. GTDB lineage: Bacteria > Cyanobacteriota > Cyanobacteriia > Cyanobacteriales > Nostocaceae > Nostoc > Nostoc punctiforme. The sequence goes on from NC_010632.1 coordinate 25,805, forward strand.
TAACTATCAGCAGATTGTTACCTTTAGTGATGGTGAGAGGCTGCTGGTAAACAATAGTGATTTGGCTGGTTTAAATGACGCAATTGTGTCCGAATCGAGTGGGCGAACTTACCCAAAAGAGTACACCGAAGCGATCGCTGCTATTGAAGAACGTCATAAACAGGAGTTAGAGCAACTTTCCCAAGAATTGAGGATTGGTTTGCAAGCAGAAGCAGCTACCAGAGCCGAAGCTCAGGTACAAGAACAAATCCAATCCTTGCAGCAACTGTACAAGCAACAAAAGGAGCAAAACGTTCAGTTACAGCAACGCTTAGACGAGATGGAGGGGTTGAGAAAGTTAGAGATTGAGAATCAGCAACTCCAGCAACGTATCCAAGAATTGGAAAACGCGGTTGAACAGCGCCCTTCCCAACAATGGGGAAATACTATGACCCAGCAAGCGACCAAAGCGTTAAACAAACAGGTGAAACAGGCGTTAGAGAAAACCATTGATTTGCGATCGCTAGCTGTTGAACCACCCAAAGAAAACGCCCAAGAATGTCTGCGGCTCATGGGCATGGCTTTGAAAAACTTAGCGAGTGCGATGAACAACACCCAAGCATTGGAGGCTGCGGCGATAATTCTGGGGAGTGAACCGACACAATCCGCGATCGCATATCGAGCCGAACAACTGGAAATGCTACCCCAGGCGGTTAGTGAGATTAAGGCAATATTAGCTAAACCTGGATGTACTTGGCATGAGTTTTTGAATGTTGCCCAAGAGTACGAAGTTATTAAACAGGACTATTGGGCAGAACTTACCACCCAGGAAACAGATTTAATTGCCACACTCCAAAACGCATCCTCTCAACCAGACACCATTGGCATCGGCTCTATTGTTGCCCATGCCGACCCCTACCGTACTTTGTATGTCGAGAGGGGTGAAGTTGTAGAGGATTTGGGCGAGGAAGTAGTGGTGGCATGGGATTGTTGGAAGGAGCAATCGAAAAAGACTGACAGGTATTTCCGAGATGAGTTGCGGTTTTGGCAGCCTGAATAGGCTTTCAATGTACTGATAACTTTTTAGACAAATAAATGCAAGTACCAAGCCCCGCATCACAGTGGGGGAAATTTCCGTGCGCCAACATAAACAGGAGATTGAAAGATGACTGCAACTATTACCAGACCCAAGCCCAAAAAGCCTGCTACCGCTAGTAAACCGCAATCCCCCTACAAGCGGCTTCATGTGATTATCCCGATTGCAGATATGCTGTGGGCATCGCAACAAAAGCCGTCAGTTACGCAATTGTGGCAAGAATGCTGGACGGTTGACCCCTACGGTTCCCGGTGGATGCCCTTATCCACAGCTTTAGGCTACAGCAGTTTTATCTGTGCAAAGAAAATTCTAGCTGAAAGTGGGCTGTTCATTTTCAAACCCGACAAATCTATTCAGGATGGACGCGAGACTGTTGGCTGGATGGTGCGGAATTTGCACGGCAGTCGAATGAAGGAATTTTGGGAGAAACCTAATGCTGAAAATCAAGAACTAGATGCTGAAAAACGAGAATCAAATGCTGGGGATTCAGAGATAGATGCTGGCTCTGAAGAAATGCGTGCTTCGTATAAAGCATCTATTTTAGGTGAAAGTCAGTCAGACAAGGAGTTTCAGGAAACCTCACGAACTACTCAGGAACAGCTAACGAACTCTTTTGAAGAGTTCGTTAGCTGTGTCTCTGACACGCTTACACAGATTTCGCATGAGGAGGAGACGGCGAGTGCGCCCTTGGGGGGCGCTTCGCCTCAGTCTGTTCAAGGCGTGTCAGAGAATGAGGAAGAATTGCCTGTGGCAATGGACTGTACATCGCTGGCGCTTGTGGATGCTGCACCGAGTCAATCTACTTCGTTGTTAGCTGAAAACCAGAATTGTCGTGTTGAACCGAAAGACTGTCATGAAGGTACTTGTTCCGCCGCGTCTGTTGCCGTAAATGAATTATCTTCAAGTTCAGCGATCGCTAATCAAACACAGGGGCAAGTAGAACAAAGTAATTCCGCTTCGTTGTTAGTTGAAAATTCAGTTTCGAGTGAAGGAGTCAAAGCAGTTGATGAGGGTGAAGGTTCCGCCGCGCCTATCCCCAGTGCTAAAAAATGGTCGCATGAGGCGATAGTTGCGCGGTCAAATATGCGACCTGTAAGAAGGAAGAAACTAAATCGAGCAGCAAATTCAGGGGAGAATCCGGGGTTTGACTTCTTGAAAGAGTGCTGGAATGATGATCCAGCTTTGCAGATTGTGATCAAGAAATTACTGGTGAAGTTTCCGCAATGGGGGGTTGCAGTTGTTGATGGGGTACTAGTTGATTGGAATGAGTAGTAAGTCTGTACAATAGGTCTGTACAATAGGCTATAAACTATACGTATTCTTGTTTGCGTATTTACAATGTCTCGCCCAAAACGTAACTTGCAACCTGGATTTTGTTACCACATCACAACCCGTTGCAACAATAGAGAATTTCGCCTGACTTGCCTGGAATGCCGTGAAGTCTTTCTCTACGCCATTAAAAAAGCGCAAGAAAAGTATAGGTTTAAGCTTTATGCTTTGTGTATCATGAGCAACCATGTCCACTACCTCCTGGAATCAAAGCAACCAGAAGACTTGCCTAAAATTATGCACTGGCTCAACTGGTACACAGCGATGTGTTTCAATCGGATGTTGAACCGCACAGGGCATTTTTGGGAAAAGAGGTATCACAGCACGGGCTTTGCCAACACAGATTATCGACGAGCTTTGAATACTCTGCGGTACATTCACGCTAACCCGAAAGCCGCCCAGATGCAGCAGGGCTTTTTCTATGACTTTAGCAATTATGGGATTCACGACCGCTTGGGCAACGATGGTATTACTCCAATGGCATCCGGCATTTTTGCAGTTAGGCAGGACTTTAGAAGAATGTGCGGCGAGATATCGTAGGTTTTGTCAGAAATACCGATCACAGGCGAAGCCAGAGAAACGAAATCACTGGGGTAGCAACTTTTTGCCATCAGTAATGAAGGGTGGGAAGGCAAAAAAGCCATCACCAGGGCAGATGAGTTTATCTTGGGACAAGCAGCAAGTAACGGAATCTACTGAGGTGCATGAGGTAGCAGCAAAATTTATTCAAGCGAATTGCTTAAAGCCGCCAGTGCCAGGTATCGGATTCCTGAATGTTGATTCATTCGTGGAAAATGAGGTGGAGATAAATGTTTACAAAATTCCCAAAGCTTTAGATGTTACACTTTACATCTCTGCGCGAGAGAAAGTTAAGCGCACCTGACTTTCCCATCTCAATTCCCCTATCCCAATTCCAACCACCCATCCCAAAGTTTTTGTATAAATTAACGCAGGTAGTAATGGCGATGCTGGCAACGGCAATGGCACATCATCTGTTTTCTCGAACTTTTTCATTATTTCATAATAGCTCAACCAGCTATATTGTTTCCAACCAACGAGCTCACCAAAAACATCCCATTTATCATCGCTATAGCTCGGACTGCCTAAATTTCGATAAATTTTCGCTTGGATGCTGATGCCAAAATTATTAGGCTCTTCCAGAGTAGTTATGTTAAAATAGTATAAATAAATTCAATATATCTCAATAGAATAGCAGTAATCGGTGGCAACAGCCTGTGCAGAGAAGGAAATACAGAAGCAATTGAGAATATAAAACACAAGAAATATTGAAAATAGAATTAATATTTTAATAAATATGCCTTCTAATCCCTTACTTCATTTTATTACTAAAGTTATTAATATTGAAGATATCAAAGTATTGAATTACGATTTTATCACTGATGATGAAATCGTAATTGAAATCCAAAATCAATCAAAAGTTGGTCAGTGTCCTCGGTGTGGAAAGACAACTAATAAAACTCATCAAAATCATTGGTATATAGTCAGAGATATACCCATGAGTGACTATCAAGTATTTTTAAAAGTAAATCGTCGGCAATTAAAGTGTACAGAATGCCAAAAAGTATTTAGTGAGAAACTATCTTTTGTAAAAAGTAGAAGAACCTATACAAAAAGATTAGCGAACAAAGTAATTAAGGAAGTGTTAGAAACTGATGTAGAGAATGCAGCCCGAAGAAATAGAATGAGTTCATCTGAGATAGAAACAATATTAAAAGAATTAGAATCAGAACTACTAAAAGAAAAACCTAACCAGATAAAAAAGTTAGGAATAGATGAAATCACGCAATTAAAAGGAGGAAAGAATTATGCAGCAGTATTAGTAGACTTAGAAACAAGAAGACCGATAGCATTGTTAGAGAAGAGAAATAAAGCGGTTATAGCAGAATACCTATCCAGTCTGGGTTCAGAGATATTAAATCAAATAGAAGAAGTCAGCATAGACTTATGGATACCCTATAAAAGTTTAATCCAAGAAATGCTACCGAATGCTCAAGTAGTAGCAGATAGATTCCATGTCATGAAACAAATAAATCAGGAGTTAGACGCAAGAAGAAAACAGGAAAAAAGAGCAGCCTTAAAAATTAAAAATCGCCAAGAAAGAGAAAAGAAATTAACTGGCTTAACTCACAGTAAATACCCTTTGTTAAAGAAAAAAGAATGCCTCAGTTTTCAGGAACAAGCTCAGATAGATTTACTCAAAAAAGTTGCTCCAGACTTAGGAGAAATGTATCGAAATAAAGAAGCCATTAGAGATATATTTGAAAGTCCCATAACCAGTGATGAAGCTTTAGATAAATTCCTGGAATGGACTCAAGGAGCTTATAAATTATTTCCCAAAAGTTGCCGAACTATAAGTAGATGGATAGATGAAATTCTTGCTTATTTTGATCGCCGAACTACTCAAGGTATTGTAGAAGGAATTAATCAGAAGATTAAGCTAATTAAATGCAGAGCTTATGGCTTAACTAACTTTAATAGTTTTAGAAGAAGGGTTTTACTAAATTGGTATTTCTTTTGTTAATTTTACATATCTAGTCTGTGAGAGCCAATTATTATTACTGTTTTGAAGCCAGAGACGATTGATTTCTCTAAGAGTTTCACAGGGGAAATTCTCCAGCAGTTCTCGCCACATTCTATAGTTTTCTCTAACCATGACTTGGTAAAAAATCCAAGCAGTTTCCTCATCTGCTTCTTTCCAGTGTTGTTGCTGAAGATAATTTTCTAATTTTGTGCATAGTTTATCTTCTAACAATTCATTCGTACATTTTCTTAATTCTCCTTCAAAAGCTTGATCGGCTTCAGAATTATATTGAACTGCCAGCATCTCAGAGAATCCTTGTCTGAATCGTTTGGGATTTTCTTTGTTAGCAAACTTCAATTGGAAAATCTCTTGCCATTTTTCTTCGCTTTTGTTTTCTTTATTCCCCCACAACTGATGTAATTTTTCATGAGCTTTTTGGCAGAGAGAATATACCTCTGGTGCTTCTGGTAGTTTAATATTGGGGATGAGGTGGGGAAGAATGCGTGAGGCTCGATAAATCCTGTTTTCTTCTTGAAGGTTAGAACTGACCTCTATGAGTCCCAGTTTTAGCCCCCTTTGTAATTGTTGTTGATAATTAGGAAGCTCGTCACAAGCGGCTTCTAAAGCCACCATAGGTACAGGAATCTTATAAACTAAGCAATGGCTAAGAATTTTCTGTAGTGGCTCATCAATAAGCTGATACAATTCCTTCCAAATAATTTTGTATTTCCACAGTTCGGGACTTTGTTCCAATTGAGTCAGTTTAGCTTCTGCATCTACACAGCTTAAAATTCCATCAAAAAACTCTAATAAGCGAGGATTACCATCCGCTAAATCTAATGCCCGTCTCAGTAAACTATCAGAAATTTTACCAGAGCTAAAATGTTTTAACCGACTAAGTTTTTTAGTTAACTCAGCATCTTTCAATGGTTCTAGACCTTCTTTATAGAAAAACTCTAGTAATTCAGAATCAAAATCATAGCGACAGGTAATAATAATTCTATTATTAGTTCCTGTTTCTTGGATTGCTTGTACTAAAGCTTCTAAAATTGGAGCTACTTCAGCTTTAAGAACATGTTGCCCTTCGTCGGGGTCAAGATTCCATTCAAAATCATCCAAAATTAAGAGAAATGGTTTTTCACCAATTTCTGCTAATTGGTTAAATAGATGAGTAAGTTTAATATCTAGACTTTTACCAGATGTTTCTAGAAAGCTACGAATTTCTTGTAATTCTGGCTTAATTAATTTAGACAGTAATTTTTTGATTAATTTCGATTCATCAATTTGCCGCCACCAGAGAACCTTTTCATGCTCAGGCAACCTATCCCATAGTCGAGAGGCTATGCTACTTTTTCCCCATCCTCCCATACCATGAATTAAGACCCCTACTTTTTCATCATCCGTTTTCAGAGTCCGCAAACAGTTTTGTAATTGACGGCGGCGACCAACAAAGTTTTCTCTTGTTGCCACCCTTAAGCGTTTTTCATCATCTCTGAACTCCACTTCATTAGACGGTTTAGGCAATTGTCTGCGTCTCGGAGTTCTTGAGCGAGTTACTAATGATTGGGGTAGTGTTGCTGCTATATAGAATCTTAATTTATGCCAATCTCTTGCTCCTTTATCAATTAAGACTTGATAGGTTGAAGATAATGCTTGGGTAATGCTTATTCCCTGAGACAATTCCCCGTAAAATTTACTTGATGCGGCAGAAGCCTCAGTATCACGGACTTTTTCACCCCAACCTAAAACCGCGGTCGCACCCATGTTCAATAATTCTTCTGCCATCGAGGGGACTACACCATCAGAAGAATGGCCTGTACGACAACCACAGAGGAAAATTAAAGAGGGAAAAGAGGATCTAACAGTATCATAAATATTTCCACTATTACTATAAACGCAATCACCATATTCGTCTTCTGTGAGGAAACAGGGGTTTCCATTTTGATGAGTTGCATGACCTGTTAAATGAAAAACATCAAGATCATTTTGATATCCATTAACCACATATTCTAATTCTTTTAACCAACCACTCTCTTCTACTCTCAAATCTACCGGAGTGCGTGCTGTTGCCTCTAATATGTCCGCTTCTTCTGCTTCATATTCTAATTCACCTAATTCAGATTCAACTCCTTTGGGGGAACTTGCCATAAACAATAAATTAAGGGGACGATTTTCTGGGGAGTTAGCGTCAGGAGATTTTAGTAACTCAATCGCTTTTTGCTGCCCCTTAGAGACCCACCGTACTGGAATAATCGATGGTCTTTTTTTGACTAAGAAATCCTCACCATCATGCAACAGTTCCCAAGGCAGATGAGCTAGTCCCTTATCTGTGGCAATCGCTATTACTAATCCTTGCTGACGAGGCTGATTTAAGGCATTTGCTAGGAGGCGATCACATTTATCTAGCCACTTGTAGAGTTCTTTCCCAGTAGTAGCATAATCCTCAGCCAGATTAGTATAGTAGCGGGTGTCTGCCCTGTCCCTTAACTCTTGAATCTCAGCCAAAGGCAGTTCGTGTTCCTTGTAGTTAGAAGCGTTGTCCCAAAAATAGCGCAAAGAAACGTTTTTATTGCCTTGCATGGTCAAACTAATATGGAAAATTTTCATTACTCAGATTTCTCCAGAATTGCTTGGATTTGCTTTAATGTTGTTGTGTCCTTGAGCAGTAATCGACGACCATCAGCAGTAACAATCAAAACCTTCTCAATCTTTGCTCCAGTAAGGTTTTGTCGAGAATTCTGGTATTTCTGATACCATTCATAAATTGCTTTAGCAATTGTTACAGTTGCACTTGCAATTCCAAAAATCGCGGCGATGGTGGTTAGAGGTTCCCCCCGTTCTACTTCATCAACTGTCTGATAGCTTCCCTCTATCCCCTCAATCGCTAACAGTTCTTCTGTAGCTCTTACCGCATCTTGTCCTTGGATTTCAATTTTCATGTTTTTAAATTTTCTATAGAATAATATTGAGATTTCAATGCAAAGATTTATGTAGAGATCAGATTGGTCTACATATTTGCTATTTATTGCTTCAAGTTTTCTAACTTTATAGATTTAGTACCTTACATTTGAGAAGATGATTGCACTTCATTAGTTTTCAACCACTCCTCAATCATCTCTACTACGACATGACTCATCTTCAGCCCACGTAAAGCGCAAGCTGCATGAAATTGCTTCTTGATATCATACTGGATACTAATCTGCATCATGGTTAGTCTGGATAGTGTCTGTATAAAGCTACAAATGTACAGGACGCGATTCCAGACTGACTATAGCAGTCTCAGTAAGTTTACGATAGAGCTTGCTTGAGTAAATTTCAGCTTTTCCACCGAATACTCGCTTTACCAGCAGCAAACAGCAATTTTCGTGTAGGATGCTTCATGTGATTATGCCGATTGAAGATATGCTCTGGGCATCGCGGCAAAAGCCTTCAGTTACGCAATTGTGGCAGGAGTGCTGGACGGCTGACCCCTACGGTTCTCGGTGGATGCCTTTATCCACGGCTTTGGGTTACAGCAGTTTTATCTGTGCAAAGAAAATTCTAGCTGAAAGTGGGTTGTTCATTTTCAAGCCAGACAAATCTATTCAGGATGGACGCGAGACTGTTGGCTGGATGGTGCGGAATTTGCACGGCAGCAGAATGAAGGAGTTTTGGGAGAAACCTAATGCTGAAAACGAGGAAGCAAATTCTACAAAACAAGAATCAAATGCTGAAAATACAGAGATGAATGCTGGCTCTGAAGAAATGGGTGCTTTGTACAAAGCACGTATTTTAGTCCAAAGTCCATCAGAGCAAGAGTTTCAGAAACCCTCACGAACTGGTCAGAAACTCCTCACAAACTCTACAAAAGAGATTGTGAGGAGTGTCTCTGACACGCTTACACGAATTTCGCGTGTAGAGGAGACGGCTGACGCGCCCTTGAGGGTCGCGTCGCCTCAGACTTTTGAAAGCGTGTTAGAGAATGAGGAAAACTCGCCTACGGCGAATGACTGTACATCCCTAACGCTCGTGAATGATGCACGGGGTGAATCTGCTTTGTTGATACGAGAAAGCCAGGATTGTAGTGTTGAAGCGATATTCCCTCATGAAGGTGATTGTTCCGCCGCGTCACCTGCCGAAATTGAAAAATCTTCAACTTCAGCGATCGCAGATCAGAAAATAGAACCGAGTCGCCCCTCTGCTGAGTTGATGACTGAAAATTCAGTTTCGGGTGTAGAAATCAAAGCAGATCATGAGGGTGAAAGTTCCGCCGCGCCCGTCGTAAATCCTGAAAAATGGTCGCATGAGGCGATTGTTGCAAGGGCAAATGCGCGACCGGAGCGTATGCAGAAACTCAAAGTGGCAGCGAATTCGGGGCATAATCCGGGGTTTGACTTTTTGCAGGAATGCTGGAATGATGATCCGGCTTTGCAGATTGTGATCAAGAAGCTGCTGGGGAAGTTTCCGCAGTGGGGGATTACTTGTGTTGATGAGGTGTTGGTTAACTCGTAATGCCTGAAGTTGCAAGAGCAGAGCAAAGTAAGCGATCAATCTCTGCTATATCGGGATCAAGAGTTTGGTCGTTCATAGCTGATTGAGCAACGTTTCCAGATTGACTACTTGCCGATGTTTGTTCCTGTATTTTGCGTAACTGATGTAAACGATTAATTAGTGAAGAACAGTGGTAAACCATAGCGGAGCGACTATTTACTTTTAACTTAATAAAAATCCGGCGTAGGTGAGCAGAAACAGTCGATTCGCTGATTTGGAGTTGGTTAGCAACTTTTTTATTAGATGAACCTAAACCAACCAGAGCAGCAATTTGCAACTCTCGTCCTGTTAAAATACTAATTAGGCTAGGATCTATAACCTCTGGTGTGTTCTGAGTTTTTACAATTGCATAGTGATTTCCATCAGCTTCAAAATGCCCAACTACAGCAAATGGAATAGTGTCAATAATAACCTCAGAAGTAAATTGTTGACTATTTTCTATAGGTGATTCGACTGCAATAATAAGAAAACTAGAGTTTTTTATGAAAAACTTACTAATGACATAGGAATCTAAAAGTAAGTTTCCAGCAAAAATACTAGAAGTTTGATCAACAGCCTGTACTTGCATAATTTTCTTAACTCTAAATTTAGGTATTAAGGGCTTGAGGCTGATATGTACCTAATAGGCTAAATGGTCTATAGACGAGAAGATATGCAGAAACTTTTTTGATCAGGAACTTAATTTTTTGGAATTTAGATAACGTATGAAGAAAACCCCTTTAAAGCTTTTCTAAACCCCGATGTTTTTATGATTTATGCCTATTCCTGTTATCTTTAGGTTAATACAGCGCACTTTTGGCTCTTATGCACAGTCATAATAGGTGTACAGAAAAATCCAAAGGCGTGATCTAAAAACATAAAAACTAGGGGAAAACAAATGTATTAATAATCAGTTCGCGTAAAAATAACGCTGCATAGCTGCTTCAACATTTCCCGTGATAAGTAAGAATACTGATACTATACACTAGGTGCTAACAGCTTGATCAAGCTAAAAAATGATGTAATTAAAATTTAAGATTTCGGATTCAATAATTCAACATTTATAGATATCAATTAAGTAACATCACGTGATATAAATTATACTAAATACCAAAATCCTCTAGCGCCTATCCAAGGCTTATTTTGTAATTTTGGGCTGTCTGCCCTATCATCAGCTAAGTCAGATGGACTGAATAGTAGCTTTTGGGATAACACATTAGCTTTTGGAGATTCTGGCACGAACAGATGCAAAACTGTTAAGTGTAATCCTGCCCAAAGAAATTTGATAGTAGCAGTAGAAATCAGTAATTGTCGCAAATAATCTCGCTCTACTGAGACAAAAGAATCTCTAGGTGTGAGAACTTGACAAGAAATGCCCCAAAATTGTAGAGCTTTGCAAATTTCTGGAGGAAGATTTTTTTCAAAATCTGCTTCTTGCTGATAAGTCAGAATGAAAGCAGAACCTAAACTTGCAGCCAGTGCTATGGTATCGCGGAAGGCAAGAGGTAAAATATAGTCTATAGTTTGAGATTCGTCGATTTGGCTGTCGAGGGATTTTGCCAGCGCTTCCCATTGCCAGAATATCTCTAGATTTCTATTTTTTGGAAGGAGAGATTCTCTAAGGCTATCTCCTAGCCAAAATAAATTAAGTCTTGCTAAGTCATTCTCCATACGGAATTGTTCCCATCTTTTAAGTGACCAAAGCGTTTCCTCCAGCGCAACACGTTCTTGCTTGGCTGTTCTACAAGAGTTAATTCCTTTTGGAGTAATTAATTCTGGATGCTGTAAGTAAAAGGGAGAACTGTCAAGTATATGCCAAAGTTCTCGTACAACCCATAACTCCATCACTTCTCCTAACTGTTGAATTAGAGGGACTCCGTGGACAGAGAGAGCTAAGGCTGGGTCAATAATGCATATCTGAGGTTGGGAAAGAGGAGAATTGGTTTTGGGTAAGAGATCGTACTTCATTACATTTGGCTATGGCATTAGGTTTTGATGATTTTAATATGTATCCCAGTATTTACTCTCTGGGAAGAAAGATTGCTTAATTTAGTGCTTACAAGATAAATCAGAAAGCTTTTAAATACAATGCATAAAATTTGGATTTCGACTACTAGTTAAATTTAACTAGGTATAAAAGCTTAGTTAAAATGGGTGACTTGCAAAAATTCTGAAACAGTAATATCACTATAGAGAAAATATTTTTTGTTCACTCTCAAGAAAGTCAACAGATTTTTTAGTGAATTCATCAATTTAGGGATCATTACTGCTTAAACCAAAAAAGCATTTATGAACAAGCATTGCACTGCTGATTTTCAGATAGTTGCAGAACAAGCCCTTGCCAATACTGCTAGATCACCAGATAGTTTAGTATCGATATTTCCTAGTAATCCTCAACTGAGTCAGGTCTTCCAATTTATTGAGACAAATTATAATCAACCAATCAGTTTATCTGACGTAGCTGTTGCCGTTGGTTACTGCGCGGCTTATTTGACTGATTTAGTACGACGCAATACAGGATATACAGTGAATGATTGGATTGTTGAACGTCGAATGGTAGCAGCACGCACTCTACTGCTAGAGACTGATCAATGTGTGAGTCAAGTTGCTCAAGCAGTTGGTTATCAGCATGAAGGTTACTTTTTTCGACAATTCCGCCGACATCATGGGATTACACCTAAAGCTTTTAGAAAGACCCAACGCAGCTAGAGTAGTAGCAGCCATTAGCGTTAATTGGAGTAAAGCAATAAAGCTGTAAATCCATTTAAATATTTGGCATATTTAACTTTAAATTTGGGAACTTTAAACCATTTTTAAAGTATCAAAATATTATACCTTAAAGCTGAAGAGCATCTTTCAAATGAAGCATTTACATCGGTTATTTAACCCACTTGCTTGGCCAATCGCTGCAAAAATTTCGGTAGCATTGGTTTGTGCTGTGTTGATACCGATGATCTTCACCGCCTACTACAATCTGCAACAGAGCTTAAACAGTGTAGAGGCTGGGGAATACCGCAAACTGGAATTGTTAGCTAGCAGTAGCGCTAGTCGCTTCGACCAGTTAATTATTGACCACCATCGTGTAGTTGCTCAAGTCAGTAATAATCGTCATGTAGTAGATTTCCTTGCTGCTGACACACCACAAAAGCAAGAAGCTCACCGCGACAACCTGCAAGCAACACTACAAAACGTCCTACGCTCTCATCCAGATATTGATAATGTCTTGCTGATGGATAACAAAGGTGAGTGCCTTGCTGCAACAGATCCAAAATTCATTGGCGAAAACTATTCGATTATTCAAGATAACTTTTACGGATTTGGTAGCTTGGTGAGCCAAACAATTGAAAATCCAGGAATGTTTTTCTCTGGGCGCGTGCGATCGCCTAATGGAGAGATTATGGGAACTACTCTACTCAATATTCGGGGGGAAGATATCTGGAAAACTATTAATGCTTTACATATAGACTTTCAGAGCAATATCTTCCTGATTGACCAACAGGGAGTAATCATTAGTCATGCTGATCCATCTCTTCTCTACCATAGCCTCCTGATGCTACCAACTAAAACGCTAAAGCAGGCTGTTCAGAACAAACGTTACGGTGTGGATCGGGTTGAGAGCTTGGACATCCCCGAATTAAAGGTGATGGTGAGAGCCAAACAGCCAGGACACGCCACCTATCAATTACCGCGATCGCACATGGCACAGATAGTCGGCTTTGCACCTTTAGCAACGCAACCTTGGGTATTGGGAGTCAGCCAATCCAAAGCAGAGTTTAGCATTCCTTTGAATCGCCTGATTTGGCTCAATAGTACCAGCGTGGTAATAGTCGGCGGAATTACTGCAATCATAGCGCTGCTCTTGGGGCTAAGTATTTCCCGACCGATTCGCGCCCTCACCGTCGCCGCCCAAGCATTGGAAGATGACGATTTTGATTCTCATGTACTAGAACTCCATCAGAATTTAGCTCAATTTGCCCATAGTCAAGATGATATCGGTCAATTAATGTGTGTCTTTTTAGAGATGGCTGAGTCAGTCAGAATGCGAGATCAGCGCCTAAAAGTCCAAGTACAGGAACTTTGCATTGAAATTAACGAAACCAAAAGAGCTAGCCACGTTGCCGAAATTACTGAAAATGAACACTTTCAGCAATTACAACAAAAAATCCAAAAGCTTAGAGAACAGCAAGTTACACAAACCGAAACTGAGACAGAGTACTACCAAAGATTGCAGAATCAGGTGCAATCTCTCAAAGAGCGATCGCACGATCCCTGAGCCATTGAATTTATCGATTAGCGTTGATGGCAAGACTGAAAGTTTGGGAGATATTTAAAGGGAAAAATTACTCTTGATTAATGACTTTGAGGTTAATTATGGCACAGATTATTGCAGTTCATTCATTCCGTGGTGGCACTGGCAAATCCAACTTGATTGCTAATATGGCTGCTACTATGGCTTTGCAAGGACAACGTGTAGGCATTATTGATACTGATATTCAATCACCAGGAATTCACGTGATTTTTGGGATTAATGAAAACAAAATGGAACGCACTCTCAATGATTATTTGTGGGGGTACTGTAATATTAAAGATGCTGCCTATGATGTTACTGAAGCTTTAGCTATAGAGCAGGGAAATACAAGTACAGTTAAAGGTAGCCTTCATTTAGTTCCTTGTAGTATTAAAGCTAGTGAAATCGCCAGAGTTCTCCGGGAGGGATATGATGTCGTTCGGCTAAATGATGGTTTTCAAGAATTCATTCGTAGTCTGAAATTAGATTATCTGTTAATTGATACACATCCTGGTTTAAATGAAGAAACTTTGCTTTCTATTGGAATTTCTAATGTTTTAGTAATTCTTTTACGTCCAGATCATCAAGACTTTCAAGGAACTGCCGTGACAGTCGATGTAGCTCGGAAGTTGAAAGTACCAAAAATGTTGTTAGTTATCAATAAAGTGCTGCCAAGCTTAAATTTTCTTGACTTGCAACAACAAGTAGAAAAAATATATAACGCTCCTGTCGTGGGGATTTTGCCTCTTTCAGAAGATATGGTACAGCTAGCAAGCAAAGGTCTTTTTTCTCTACGTTATCCTCAACATCCCATCAGTCAAACTATCAAAGGAATTACTAATCAGATTGCTAGTTTAGTCGTTAGTCATTAGTTTTTTGCTTTTGTCCCTTTATGAGGGCGATGTCTACGCTTATGAGCGATCTAAAATCATTTCGTACTGATGTTCTTACCGACTTTGGAGCCACTGCTGCACAGGTAGAAGAATTATTGGTATACAATCAAAACGTCTTTGATCACAACACATTAACTGATAGAGTTAAGTTTCCCTTGACTTCTGAACCCCATATACCTGCTTGGGAAGAATACGCTGTTTCAGCAAAAGTTTTAGGAGTATTTGAGGTACTCAAACAGCGATTAGTACAATTTCAATTTCCCATAATCGAGGGTATTAGCCAGACTGAAGCGTATCAGTCTGCTACTCGTCGGGGTGTTGCGACAGATGGGATGATTGCAACAGGCTTAGTCTTACAAGAACCTGAGAAACTGCAATTAATACTACATCAAAGCTTGGCTGGAACCATCCCAGTATTATTAACTGGAAACCGAGAGGACTTTGTTAGTTTAGTTCAAGCTTTGACAAAGCGAAATGAACCGCAGCCAGTCCCAAACTCTATGGGAGCCTGTATAGTTAGCGGTTTTAATAACTGGGATAGAATTCGCCAATATCGCCAACAATGGTCGGCTGAAAATCCTGCTAATTGTTCTCAAAGTAGTTGGTTAGAAGAGTTTGGGCGGTTAATACCACAAAAACAGCTTTATCAGGATAAATTTATTCTTTTGAGTAATAGTTCTTATAGTAATGTTTCAGCCAAAGATATAGGACTTGAAAAAGCACAATGGCAGCGTTTATCCTTGACAATTCGGCTGGAACATGAATGCACTCACTACTTTACACGTCGGTTGTTTAATTCTATGCAAAATAATATATTCGACGAGTTAATTGCTGACTACAGAGGGATTGTAGCCGCTATTGGGACTTATCGAGCCGACTGGTTTTTGCACTTTTTGGGGTTGGAGTCTTTTCCTAATTATCGAGAGGGAGGTAGACTACAAAATTACCTCGGTAATCCGTCACTTTCTGATGGGGCTTTTAAGATTTTACAGGTATTAGTGAAAGCTGCTGCTGAAAATTTGCAGTCTTTTCATGTTGAGTATGTGAGCCAGTTGAGAGATGCTAATATTCAACCCCTAATGTTAATAGCATTGACTAACTTGACGTTAGAAGAATTAGCTGATAAATCAGCTGATTTTCGTATTCAACAAATATTAAATAATTTGCTGAATATTCAATCTACAGACAGGATTCAGGTCAAGGCCATTTAATTCTATATCTTGCCTATATTGACTATTCTCTTTTAGTTGTGTCCTTTGTAGTAATTTGTGACAAGTACTTCGGTATCTACGTTTTTAACAATTACCATTAGTAAGACATAGGGAAATTGATTTATGACGGAAGTTTTACTTAAAGAATTAACTAATAGTGACATTGATTGGATGATTGCTACAGGTCATCAAAGAGAAATAACTGCTGGAAATTTACTTATCCAAGAAGGAAAAACTGCCGATTCTCTACATATATTACTGGATGGAATTTTAACAGTTAGCATTTCTCAACCAGACAACAGCCCTTTGACTCGCGCTTTTGCAGCAATCGAAGGTGGTGAAATCTCAGGTCGGGAAATTGCGAGATTATTCAGTGGCGAAGTAGTGGGAGAACTACCATTGATAGGTAATCGCCCAACTGCTACAACTATTAAAGCTATAGAAAAATCATTGGTGATGTCAATTCCTCAACAGAAATTGGCAGCAAAGTTGCAGCAAGACGTTGGTTTTGCTTCACGCTTTTATCGGGCGATCGCCATTATGCTTTCAGATAGACTACAAAGTATCATCAATCAGCTTGGTCGTAGCAACTTGGCGCAAGGTCAGCCCCTCAGAGATGTGCTA
Source organism: Nostoc punctiforme PCC 73102 (assembly GCF_000020025.1). Taxonomy (GTDB): domain Bacteria; phylum Cyanobacteriota; class Cyanobacteriia; order Cyanobacteriales; family Nostocaceae; genus Nostoc; species Nostoc punctiforme. The sequence goes on from NC_010632.1 coordinate 42,276, forward strand.
TTTATTTTGGGAGAATTACATGATAGTGACATCGATTGGATGATGGCTTATGGCACTGTGCAAAAAATTCTTGTTAATACTACACTGATTCGTGAAAGAGGGACTGTAGATGCACTATATATTCTTTTAGATGGCATAATGTCTCTGTCTATTACTGAAGATAAACGTAATCCTTTAGCACGTGCTTTTGCTGCGATCGAGGGTCATGAAATTTCTGGTAGAGAAATAGCAAGATTATCCAAAGGCGAAATTGTCGGTGAAACACCCTTTATTGATGGCCGTCTACCTTCTGCAACCGTTAAGACTATTGAAGACTCGATTGTTTTGTCGGTTCCCCGACAGGAAATGGCAGCAAAGTTACAACAAGATGTCGGATTTGCATCTCGTTTTTATCGTGTGATCGCTACTTTGCTTTCCCAGAGATTGCAAGGAACGTTGAGTCAACTTGGTTCTGGTAGGCGGGTTTATAGCCAAGGTTTGCCGTTGACTAAAAGTGCGGAATATGAGGATGAGTTGAATGATACCGTTTTAGATAGTGTGGCGATCGCAGGTAAAAGATTTGATTGGATGTTGGGGCGGTTAAAAGTAAGTTGAATTACTGAGTATATAGCAATCCTTGCAGGAGTTACGAATAAAAAGATTCTCGCTGGAGAGCAAAACAAATAGGATTGCTATAGTACTATAAATTGCTTAAACGCCAAGAGGGACAATGACAATTAAAGAACAAATTACACAAGAACTGGAAAAATTACCTGAACCACTGTTGCAGGAAATTTTAGATTTTGTTCAATTTTTGCAAACCAAACACCAGCAACATAATATACTAGAAATCACTCTTATGAGTGAATCATCGCTGCAAAAAGATTGGTTAAAACCAGAAGAAGAGGCAGCATGGCAGGATTTATAAAGGGCGATATTGTTATCGTTCCATTCCCATTCTCTGACTTAACTCAAACAAAACGCAGACCTGCTTTAGTTATTGCTACACTTCAGGGAAATGACCTGATTCTTTGCCAAATTACTAGTCAATCTGTTGGCGATATATACGCTATTCAACTGGATAACAGTGATTTTTACTCCGGTGGTTTAAATCAGCCAAGCAATATCAGACCAAATCGGCTTTTTACTGCTGATCAGCAAATTATTTTATACAAAGCTGGTCAGATTAAACCTGAAAAATTAAGAGAAGTTATTAATAAAATTGTTAGAAATTATGATGATGAATTGAAGAATAGCATTTTAGATGCTGTGGCGATCGCTATTCTACTTTCTCATAGACTACAAGGTTTGCTGCTAGCTGAGAGTGCAGAATATGACGATGAGTTGAATCATAGCGTTTTAGATGGTGGTGCGATCGCAGGGAAAAGATTTGATTGGATGCTGGGGCGGTTAAAAGTAAGTTGAATTGCTGGGTATAGCAGCCCACTACTTGATATCACTGGTAATATTGGTACTTGCTAGAGTCCTAGCTGATTGACATAAGCTGGTAGTGGCAATAGTTTATTTAATAGCACCTTGTCAGCCGTCCAGAACTCACCTTGTTCACCCTCAGCACAAGCTAAAAATGCGGCATCATAGAGCGTTGGTAGTTGATATTGTTCTGCAATTTCCCAAGCTCTGACTCTGAGCAACTGCTCGTTAATGTAATCTATGGGTAGATTACAAAAATCTAGATAACAGCCTTCTGCTTCTTCTATTGTCAGTAAACCCATCCTGACTTTCTTACGTAATACTGAGCCTACTTCTGCCCAAGCAAAGCTGGGAATAACTAAACGTGTATGTCCCACAACTGCTTCCAGCACGAGATTATCTGCTAATGGTTCATTTTCATCAGGTACAAGATAGGCCATAAGAACGCTTGTATCCAAGCATAGGACTTTATTCACTTCGCATATCCCCTTCTCTGAGGCTATGAATGAAAACATTCACATCTGGGTGTACGCCAGTTCTAGCCTTGATTTTGGCACGTCTGGCTACGATGCTCTGATGAGTAACAATAGCCTGTCGTCGTTTAACCTCTCGTTCCACTGCTTCAACTACTAGCTCATTGAATGACTCTGAGCCATCTTTAAGATGTTTTGCTTTGCTTAACAGAGAAATAGGAAACCGGATTGTAACTGCTTCACGTTCCATGTTCATTTATAGCATTCATATTGTGATATCTAATTATATAACCATTTTTTGGTGGAGATAGAAAGTCTAATGACTGTAGCAATTGACTATGAACTCTAACGAAAAAAATTTAGTTTTACCTAAAAATTGTGCATTGTGTTTAAAAGTTGCTTGATCTGCTTGGCAATTTTATCTAGCGATCGCTATTTTGCTTTAAAATCTAATTTCACCTAAAAATTGTGCATTGTATTCAAAAGTCGCTTTGGAGCAGAATATTATTTTGGCTTAGTACTGTTCTCGTGCAATCGCTATTTTGATTCTAAATCTAGTTTTATCTAAAAATTGTGCATTACATCTAAATTTTAAAGGCGCTATTATTTGTTGTAACAAACAGCACAAATATAATGTTTATTGGTTGTTATCAACATTCAATGAACATAAAAACTTACTTTGTCTTTAAATTCAGTTAGGAGAAATTATGTCTACCCCAAACGAAAATCAAAACCCTAAACAGGCAAGTGACTATATCGAAATTAATGAAGATGGAGAACTAGTAGTTAAAGATCCTAAATTAGCAGAGTCACTTCAAGAGCTAACTCCTGAAGAACTTGAGCAGATTGCTGGTGGAGATAATGGCAATTGTAACTGTAATGTAAAACAAAGATAATAAGTGTGACGTTTATTGCTTACAGGTAATCCCTTAATTAAGCAAACAGAATTAATTACATATTTATTCTTTGCTGGACAACAATTTCAACCTAGTTTTGTTGAATTAATTCTGTTTGGCGACTTGTACGCCACTTTCGTAAATCCTCTGAGCATCGAAATATCCATCTTTTGTGCTTATAAACCTCGTTTTTGAATCACTTAGGAGAAATCATGTCTAATCCAAACGAAAATCAAAGCCCTAAACAGGTAAGTGACTATATCGGAATTAATGAAAATGGGGAGTTAGTGGTTACAGATCCTAAATTAGCAGAGTCACTTCAAGAATTAAGTACTGAAGAACTTGAGCAGATTGCTGGTGGTGTCCTACCCACTAATGGTACTTGTACTAATAATGGATGTGGCAAAGCTGTACTAGAATCAGATGAATCAGCTTCTCTTCCGTAAAAATTGCTAAACTAATACCAATTTTTCGCCAAATTCTAGTGTGTGTTAAGGACGATAAAGATTTAGTATTTCAGACTATGATTAGCTCCACAGAATTAAGCGTTGATGAAGAAAAGTTGGTAGAGTTGTCTGTTAGATGATCGCTACACTTGGTTAAATATCAAGTAAGATTGTGGCGATCACTTTTTTTCAAATCATCTGGATTTTCTTCACGACAAATCAAGGAATATTTTTTGAAATTGAGAGTTTTTTATTATGACTGTAACAATTTTGCACGAAGCTAATTCTATTGATACTGATTATGTCAAGCGTGCGCGATTAATATCTGATAAGTTTCTTGAATTAATTATCTTACCAACAGAACAGTGCAATTTTCGCTGTACCTATTGTTATGAAGATTTTTCAATAGGGCGGATGCAGCCGGAGACGATAGCAGGGATTAAAGCTATCCTTGATAAACGATGCCCAAATTTAAGTTATTTAAATTTAGCCTGGTTTGGTGGAGAGCCACTTGTTGCCAAAAATATTGTATTAGATATTTCTGAATATGCTTTGTCTCTAGTATCCAAGTATCCCCATCTCCATTATTCAAGTAATATGACCACAAATGGTTACTTATTGGATCTGAATACAGCTTCTGCCTTAGCCAATGTGGGAGTTACAAAATACCAAATTTCTCTTGATGGCCCTCGAGAAATCCACAACCAAAGTCGTATTCGTGCTGATGGAAAAAGTACATTTGAACGAATTTGGACTAATTTACTAGCAATTCGTGATAGTTCATTACCAATTTATATAAATCTGCGTCTGCACTTCACCATAGATACAGTAAAGCTTATCGACCCACTACTAGAGGATATCAAAAGAGAATTTTTGCCTGATTCAAGGTTTTCTGTTTACTTCAAATCTATTGAACGTCTTGGTGGTACTAATGATGCTTCAATCAAAATTTATTCAGAGAGTGAAAAAAATACAGCTATCAAAACTCTTGAAGCAAAGTTATTTGGTGAGAAATTGCAATCACCACAGAATGCTACCTTGCCAGACGACTATGTTTGTTATGCATCACGTCCCAACTCTTTAGTAATTCGTGCCAACGGTTCTGTTGGTAAATGTACAGTAGCCCTTTCTGATGAACGCAACAATATTGGCACTTTACGGACAGATGGTCGGCTTGATCTCATACCAGGTCGTTTTGCTCCTTGGGTTCGTGGAATTCAAACCCTCGATCCTGATGTATTAGGTTGTCCTCTCGTTTCTTTGCCAACAAGTGATGAAATAGCGACTAATTTACAAACAAAAGCACTTGCTGTATAGCGAAAAATAGCATTTATAGTCAGAATTTATGCAACTGGCATATCTATCTTCTGTTAAAGAATCAATAGTCAAGGTTTTGTGGAATCTTGACTTTTGACAATCTTAACTGAGGCGGCATAAATATATTGTTAAACAGAAAATGTTAAACCAGAAGCGCAGTATATTTCGTAAAGAATCTCTGGAACGTCTATCTTCTCCTGAACGATTAGACCAACTCATGCAGGTAGTTAGCCCCAGAAGCTGGCTACCTCTTGTCGCCTTGGGTTCTATTGTCGGAGTAGCTGTTATCTGGAGCATTTATGGACGCATCCCCATCACCGTTGAGGGTAAAGGAGTACTGATTTACCCCAGCAATGTTGTGCCTCTGCAATCAAAAAGCGCTGGACAGTTAATGGCTCTCAATATCAAAGTTGGGGATGTCATCAAAAAAGGGCAAGTACTCGCAACAATTGACCAAGCGGAACTCCGTAAGCAATTGCAACAGCAACAAGCGAAACTCACGCAACTAGAGTCACAAGACGAAGCCGTTGGTTCACTGCAAGGGCAAAGACTACAACAAGAAAAGCGATCGCAATCCCAACAAAGTCACTACCTCCAACAACGTATACTAGAACTGCGAACCATCACACCTCTGCTCAAAACCAAAGGCAACACCTCAATTGGCCAGCAACGTCAAGGTTTACAGCAACGTCTTTTGCAAGCCCAAGCCTTGAACCCCATTTTCCTCCAAAGAATGGAAATTCGCAGACAATTCAAAAAAGAAGGCGCGATTTCTGGTGATGAAGCACTCACGGCTGAACAAGAATATTTGCAAAACCTGGAAAAAATCTCTGACATTCAAAATCAGTTGAAAGAACTGGATGTAAAAACGACTCAAACAGAAAAAGATTATCGTGAAAACTTGAGTACGATTTCTGATCTGCAAGCTCAGTTGAAAGAATTAGATAGCAAACAGGCTTCTGTGGCTCAACAAGACTTAGAAAGCGTTACTACCCGAAAAAAAGAGATTCAAGAAGTTAAGCGCGAAATTGCCCAATTAGAAGTGCAATTAGGTGACAACAGTCAAATCATTAGTCAATATAGTGGACGCATTTTAGAAATCACGCAGACACCAGGGCAGGTTGTTGAAGCTGGTACACGCTTGGCAACTATCGAGGCGGAGAACCCCAAAAGTAAGTTAATTGGTGTTACCTATTTCCCTGTAGCAGAAGGTAAGAAAATTAAAGCAGGGATGACAATCCAAATTACCCCCCAAACTGTCAAGCGGGAGCGATTTGGCGGTATTGTTGCCAATGTTACTAGTATCTCGCGCTTTCCGATTACAAAAGAAGCAGCTGCATCGGAGGTAGGTAATGCAGAGGTGGTGGAAGGTCTAGTATCTCAACAAAAAGATGGTTTGATACAAGTATTTTCTGACTTAGAGATAAATTCCAGCACCCCAAGCGGCTATAAATGGTCTTCTTCTACAGGGCCAAGGCTGACTGTTTCTTCTGGAACTACCACTGTTGCACGAGTCAAGGTAGAAGAACGCGCTCCCATCACTTTTGTTTTACCTATCTTGAGGTCTGTTAGTGGTATCTACTAAATCTACTTTAGTAACACTGTTTAATCCTTGGCAGTATTTACAAAAATTACTGCCGAGCAGAAGCATACGGGTAAAAACGCCCACTCTTCTACAAATGGAAGCAGTGGAATGTGGGGCTGCTGCTTTGGGAATTATTCTCGGTTACTATGGCCGAACTGTACCTTTACCACAACTGCGTCAGGAATGCGGAGTTTCCCGCGATGGCAGCAAAGCATCTAACATGGTGAAGGTTGCGAGAAGCTATGGACTCGAAGCTAAAGGCTTTAAAAAAGAACTCAAGCAATTGTGGGAACTGCGACCACCTTACATTATCTTTTGGAACTTCAACCACTTTGTTGTCGTAGAGGGGTGGAATAAACAGCGAGTTTATCTCAATGACCCCGGTACAGGCCCGCGCCATGTATCTTTACAGGAATTCGACGAGGGGTATACCGGAGTGGTGCTGGTAATGGAACCAGGCGCGGAGTTTGTCAAAGGTGGTCGTAAACCCAGCATGATTTTATCGCTGGCGAAAAGGTTACAAGGTGCTGGGGATGCCTTAATTTACTGCATAGTCGCGGGATTTTTCTTAACTGTAGTTGGGCTGGTAATACCAGTGTTTAGCCAAGTGTTTGTAGATGACATCTTGGTGGAGGGACGGCAATTATGGTTGCGTCCTTTGCTTGTGGGTATGGCGATCGCTGCTATACTCCAAGGATCGCTAACTTTACTACGGTTACGCTACCTGCGCCGCTTGAAAATCAAATTAGCTGTGGGTATGTCCAGCCGTTTCCTGTGGCATATCCTCCGCTTACCTGTGAGCTTTTACGCTCAACGATTTAGCGGAGAAATCAGTAATCGTACTACTCTCAATGACCAAGTAGCTGATGTTCTGGCGGGACGATTAGCAACTACAATCATCGATACATTTATGGTGTTTTTTTACGCCCTAGTCATGGTGCAATATGACTGGGTGCTGACCTTAATTGTAGTTAGCTTTGCTGCCGTGAATGTCTTAACTTTGCAACTAATTTCTCGTCAACGTGTAGACGCGAATCAACGATTGATTCAAGAATATGGTAAAGCTGCTGGTGTATCTATTGCCGCGCTTCAAAGTATAGAAACACTCAAAGCATCAGGGTTAGAGTCAGATTTCTTTTCCCGGTGGTCAGGTTATTACACTAAGGCTCTTAATTCCCAGCAGGAACTGGGGGTGACAAACCAGACATTCTCAGTATTACCCACGCTTTTATCCGCCCTTTCTTCAATGTTGTTGTTGGTTGTCGGTGGATTACGGGTTATGGATGGACATCTTAGCATCGGAATGCTTATAGCCTTTCAAGGTTTGATGCTTAACTTTCAGCAGCCTGTTAACAATCTGGTCAACTTTGGTACAACTCTTCAAGAACTGGAAGGTAATTTAATTCGCCTTGATGATGTGCTGGATAATCCCATTGGGGAGGGAGCAGGTGGAGATGGGGGAGTAACATCCTCCTCATCCCCCTCATCTGCTTATCTTGTTCCCAAATTGCAGGGATATGTTGAGTTGCAGAATATTACGTTTGGCTATAGCCGCCTGGAACCGCCACTGATTGAAAACTTTAACCTCTCAATTAAGCCGGGACAGCGAGTAGCTTTGGTAGGTGGAAGCGGTTCTGGGAAATCTACCGTTGCCAAACTTGTAAGCGGACTTTATCAACCTTGGGCGGGAGAAGTTTACTTTGATGGTAAACCTAGAGAGCAAATTCCCCAACAACTGCTTACAAATTCTGTTGCAATGGTGGAGCAGGAAATTTTGTTGTTTGGCGGTACGGTTAGAGATAATTTGACTCTGTGGGATACTACTGTACCAGATAAAAGCCTGATGCGGGCATGTGTTGATGCAGCGATCGCTGATGTAATCCTCTCTATGTCCGGTGGGTTTGATGCCGAACTTATAGAAGGTGCTGCAAATTTAAGTGGCGGTCAGCGACAACGCTTAGAAATCGCTCGTGCTTTAGTGAATAATCCTTCAATCCTGATCATGGATGAAGCCACCAGTGCCCTATATGCAGAGACAGAACAAATCATTGACCGGAATCTGCGCCGCCGAGGATGCACCTGTATAATTGTCGCTCATCGATTAAGCACCATCCGCGACTGCGATCAAATCATTGTCCTCGAACGTGGAAAGGTAGTACAACTTGGCACTCACAAAGAATTGTGGCAAGTCGATGGTGCATATTCGCGCTTGCTAGGCACCCAAGGGTAGAGACGGTGAGCAGTAAATTACCATAAAACATTTAAAAATCTAAACCTAAAATCTAAAATGCTAATACAGGGGCAAGTTTATATAGTTAATGGCAATGAACCGATTCTACTGGATGACCCTTCACGGGTGTGGATAATTCAGTCTGGCTCTATGGCTTTGTTTGCCATTATAGTTAAAGATGGCTCTATTGAAGGGACACGCCGTTATCTGTGCAGTATTAGCCAAGGTGAAGCACTTTTCGGGACTGCTGATAAATTTGCTAATCAGTATCGTCAGATTTTGGCAGTTCCAATTGGTGAGACTGAATTACTGCAAATACATAAGGAATGTTACTGCGAGTTAATAGCCAGTGAGGATGCTAAGGCGATCGCCTGGATAGAAAATTGGTTATTACAAATTGGTGGTGTATTGTCCCAGATTACCATACCAGCAATTCATGTAAAAGCTGAGGGACAATCACGATTTTCCTTAAACAATGGTCAGACTTTTCAGCCAGAAGCAGGTGTCACCTGTTGGGTTCAACTTACTCAAGGCACTGTCCGCTTTCTGGGATTCGAGGAATTAATTTTAACCGCATCCACTACACCATTCCCTTTGACTGACAAAATGTGGCTAGAAGCAGTGGAAGGGGTGCAACTTACTACTAAGACTACTAGCGAATTCCAAAATTCAGATATCCTTCTAGCTGGGTTATCTCAACTGCATACTCAATTGCTACAATGCCTTAACCTGTTAGATGAACGAGAACTACAGGCAGAGATGATACGGTTGCGCGATCGCCAACGCCTGAATCGTCAAGTTACAGCGCAAGCTATAGGCTCTTTAGCATCAACATTAAGTTCCCAAGATGGAGACTTTTTCAATGAAGGTACTCCTTTGTTGGTTGCTGCTGGAGCCGTAGGGAGAGCTATGGGTGTAGAGGTTCGCCCCCCGTCTCGTTCTGAAAACCTCAAGCGAGTTAAGGAGCCATTAGAAGCAATTGTCCGGGCTTCACGTATCCGAATGCGGCGGGTACTATTGCGAGATAATTGGTGGGAGAAAGATTCTGGCCCCCTAGTTGCCTATACTCAGCAAGATAATCGACCAGTAGCACTGCTACCAATTAGTGCAACTCGTTATGAAATTTTTGACCCAGTTGAGCATACCCGTTTTCGAGTGGATGAGCATATAGCTGCAACACTGGCTCCTGTTGCCTATATGTTTTATCGCTCTCTACCTGATAAAGTACTGCAAGCTGTTGATATATTGCGGTTCACACTTAAAGGACGTAGCCCAGAACTGCTAGTAATTTTGTTTACAGGTATCGCCGTCACATTACTAGGGATGCTTACACCTTATGCCACATCAATTATCATAGATAACGCAATTCCTGATAGCGACAAGGGATTATTGCTACAAATAGGATTGGGACTACTTGTTGCAGCTTTGGGAACAGGTGTATTTCAGCTAACTCAGGGATTTGCTCTGCTGCGAATTGAAACGGCTGGGGATGCTTCCACTCAGGCTGGTGTCTGGGATCGGCTGCTCTGTTTACCAGTATCCTTTTTCCGACAGTACACAACCGGAGACATCTTCTCCCGCGTCTCATCTGTGAGTACGATCAGCCGACGAATCAGTGGGAGAACCCTAATTAATCTCCTTACCAGCCTGTTCGCACTGTTTTACTTAGGACAGTTATTTTATTACAACTATAAATTAGCTCTAATTGCAGTTGCATTTGCCATCGTTGCGATCGCAGTGACTACAGTCTCTGGTTTGCTATTGCTATCTAAGGTACGTCCACTTTTGGAACTGCGAGGCAGTATTTTTGGGCAGACGGTGCAACTAATTAATGGCATTTCCAAATTGCATATTGCTGGGGCAGAAGAACGTGCATTTGCAGCTTGGAGTAAAAACTATACTCGACAAATTAAGCTAGAGCTTAGTACACAAAGGGTTGAAGATGCTGTTGCGCTTTTTAATACAGTAATGCCCATATTAACGAATGGTGTGCTTTTCTGGTTTACTATTAAGCTGCTAGAAAGCCCTCAAACTTCAGGAGTTATTGAAATATCTCTTGGAACTTTCCTCGCTTTCAATACAGCTTTTAGTAACTTTACTAAGGGAACCACAGATTTGAGCAATACAGTTACTGAAATTCTGCAAGTTCTTCCCCAATGGCAACGCACCCAGCCTATTCTTTCGACTATACCAGAAGTGGATCTGTGCAAAGCTGATCCAGGCAAGCTGATTGGTAATATTTCTTTAGAACATATTACTTTCCGCTACCGTAGTGATGGCCCTCTGACGCTGGATGATGTGAGTATTTCTGCTGCTCCAGGAGAGTTTATTGCCTTAATAGGTGGTTCTGGCAGTGGTAAATCGACGATTCTACGATTGCTACTGGGATTTGAAACTCCAATTGCAGGTAGCATCTACTATGATGGTCAAGACTTATCTGGCTTAGATATAGATGCAGTCCGCCGGCAGTTGGGCGTTGTTTTACAAAATGGTCAGCTGAGTTCAGCTTCTATTTTCGAGAATATTGCAGGCGGCGCTCAGATTACTTTAGATGAAGCTTGGGAGGCGGCGCGGATGTCGGGATTCGCTGAGGATATCACCGCCATGCCAATGCAAATGCATACTGTCGTGAGTGAAGGAGGCGGTAATCTTTCTGGAGGACAACGACAACGGTTGTTAATTGCTCGCGCTCTGGCATTAAAACCCCGGATCTTGCTATTTGATGAGGCTACCAGTGCGCTCGATAACAGAACCCAGGCGATTGTTAGTGAAAGTTTAGATAACTTACAAGTTACCAGAATTGCGATCGCTCACCGACTAAGCACTATCCGCAACGCTCACCGCATTTATGTACTCCAGGCAGGTCGAGTTGTACAACAAGGGACTTTTCAAGAGTTAGCTGCTGTTGAGGGGCTATTTGCCCAGTTAATGTCTAGGCAAATGGCGTAGCTAACTGAGTTTTGTGGGAGAAAAGTTAGGCATGGAAAGTAGTTTTAATCCATCCCCTTAAAAAAAAAAGAGCATGGCTAGCTTTTTGCCAGTCACGCTCTTGAACCTTATAAATGCCGCCAGAAGTTCTTACTGATAGTCTTAAGACTGACAACTGCCGTTTCTACTGTTGCTTCAGGGGCATGACTAACAGCAACCGCAACAGCAATTGGTGCAGGTGTCGCTAACAGAGAATTGAGTAATCCCATTTGATAATCAACATCTTCTACTGAGCGATATACCCTGTATAGTTCAATTTGCATACCCAAAGGTGTTGGGACAATCTTCAGATATTGATTTAGGGCATTGATATAAGCAACTGAGAAATTTCTCTGCTCTACACAAGGACGAATAATCTCTAGTAATTCAATCGCTCTGTTGATTTCAGAAACTTCACAATTACTATCGATTTGTGACTGACTTCTTCTGTAGCCTTTCATCGTCTTTTCGGCTACCAGATTGTTGAATTTGCTAACGGCTCTTTGATGATTGCCTAATGGATGGACTTTGGTTTGAGCTTTATAACCGACTCTGCCCCACTGCACTGTTAAGTTACTATCTTCGACAATGGCCGCCCAGAACTTATTGCTGTTCTGGATAGCATCAACAAAGACTAAATAGATTTCCATGTTTCTTACCCTATCAACTCACGACTTGACGGGCATTGCCCCATCGAATTTGATGCTGTAAAGCTTCAAGTAAGGTTTCAGCTTCCAGAGTTGTTAACCCATTTAGAACAGAGCAGACATCATGCAAATCCTCGGGAATAGAATCAGGAATTACTAGCTCACATAAAGCATCTTCAAGGGCTGTAGAAACTGGATATTCAGTTGGGGTGTACTCCTGTTGCATAACAATGTATGTAGACAGAGTTACTCGTAATAACAGTTTTGTCTCTCTGTCTAACTTCTCTAAGTGTGCGCCGTAATTATCAACCAGTTGGTTAATCAAGTCTGTTTGTCCGTAGTATGTAACTAAATCTGTCGTCATTTTCTTCGGTCTATATAATTGTTAAGAAACTGCTATCAATTACTAAAAAAAAGAGTGATTGCCCCCATAGAATCAGGAGGCAATTGCTTTCTCATCAGTTCATATTCCGAAACTTAGCAGCACGCAAAGATTGAGTTTTCGCTGCAACCGCAGGACTACTAGCCCGTCGTGCAGTGGATGCCCAACTCTGCATCCGTTCCACCGCCGCAGCATCCTGAATCGCAAGCGGGGTAATGGTTTGACGACAGGTTTCGAGGTCAGCAAGTGTTACCTGCTGCGGTCTATCCTCATCGAATGCCAGCAGAGCAGCTTCAGATGCTAGCGTTTCCAATTCAGCACCGGAAAATTTCGCGGTGGAAGCTGCGATCGCTTCAAGATATTCGGATTCCAGGTGAATGCCAAAACGTTGTAGATGAATCCCCAGAATCTGTACACGCTCAGGTTCTGTGGGCAAGTCAACAAAGAAATTTTCATCGAAGCGGCCTTTCCGTTTTAGCTCACTTGGCAGTGCAGAGGGGTCATTGCAAGTTGCCACGACAAACACACCACACTGTGATTCCGACATAAACGTGAGAATATTGCCCAGAATCCTCTGTGAGACTCCACTCGTGTCACCAGTTCCCGAAAGTGCTTTTTCTATTTCATCAATCCACAGGACGCAGGGTGCGATCGCTTCGGCAGTCTTTAAAGCCCGTCTGACATTCCCCTCAGACTCACCGACCAGACTGCCCAACAGGGATGCAATGTCTAGCTGTAGGAGAGGTAAATTCAGTATAGTTGCAATGTTTTTGGCACAGTTAGATTTTCCTGTTCCGGGTGGGCCAGCCAGCAATACACCCTTTGGTTGGGGTAAGCTAAGACTTCGCGCCTCGACAGTAAACAACCGTCGCCGACGAGTCAGCCATTCGCGCAATAAGTCAAGTCCGCCAAATGGTATGCTAGCTGGTTTACCCAACTCGATACCCATTTGAGACAGTAGCCGAGTTTTGTACTCGACAGCTTTGGGAATGAAATCAGCATCAACGACGACACCATCATTAGTTAAGTTTTCTTTGACTGTTAAGCGAAGGAAATCACTAATTTCTTCTAAAGTTAAACCCAACGCTGCACGAGAAAGAGTTTCAAATTCAGCATTTTCTAGCGTAACAGTGAAAGTCAATTCTTGCTCTCTAGCAGACTGTTGTAGGTCATGCAAATAGGAAGTGATATGCTCAAGTATTTGGTCAATACTAGGTAAAGGGACTTCACAATAAGGAATCAATCTGACTAGGGATTCGTGTAATTGTATGTTCTGACCCAACAAGACAATGCGTTTATCTGTGGGTTTTAACCGATGGTAAAGGTTTTTTACCTTGCTTAAAATCTCCCAACTCAATTGGGATGAGTTCTTAGTAATAAAAGGGTGAATGTCTCCAAGAATGAAAACTCCATGACCACTAAAATTAGCAATGTAGTCGAATACAAATAGTAGTGGATCGGACTGTAGAGGTCTTTTATACTCTGCAACTGGTTTAAACACCAGTCCACCATCTGCCGCAATCAGGCATTGCTCTAAGGTTGATACTCCCAGATTCCAGAAGAACACTGGACATGAGAGCTTGCTCGATGCCTCTGTAGTTAACCACTGAATGATAGTTGCTTCATCGGGGGACAGGACATCAACTGCGGCGATCGGGATTTGTGAATCGAGCGTGGAGAGGAGATTTGAGAGTTTCATTGTTTTTCAATTTGATAAGGAACTGGAGCTAATTCATCGTGAGTAGTAACAAGTTTCACGACTACTTCATAAACTTCGGCATCGCCGTCGAAAACCTCTGCTGTATCGTTGTTCTCTTGGTAGGCGATGCCGAAGGCGGTAAACTACGCTGTTACTATGGCATTCAACAGCACACACAAACCTTCAGTATTCGGCTTGATGATCACGGAAAAAGCGTGTTTTCTGTTGTCCGTAAATGTGAACAAGTGGGTATTCTTTTGGTGGGTAGATAAAATCTCTTGGGAGAACCACGACAATAAAGCAATTGGCAATAGTTGCAGTTCTCCTTTTCTTATTACTGTCTGAGTCTGGTTTGGTAAGTTGAAGTTGTACGAAGCTGTTGGGTTTGGGCTTCGTCCTTAAACGTGCGATCGCTCTCGCTGACAACTCCAAGTGCTTCTTCAAATGGTTGCGTAGCCGATAAACAAGTCAAACCCTTGAATCCCTCCGCCTCCACTCGAACTTCACCTGTAGCATTGTCAAAATGAATCAGTATTGAGCGTTCCATAATTATCTCCGTGCAAATTGTTTAACTTCTTGGTGTCCAGCAAAGGTTAGGCGTAGGGTTTGCACAGTTCCTTTAGTTGATTCAGCAATCGCACATTCACCAAACCTTTCTTGCAACTCGGCAGCTTTAGCGCGAACCATTCGTTGTCCATAAGCCAGCATTAGTTTCTTGCTAAAAAAGTCTTGTCCCAATTTCGGAACTGTTTCATAACTGTCGTGTATTACGTCGTACACGCCGCTTGACTGATTCCACTTGAAACCGATGTCTGCACGGGCTTTTATGGTACGACCAGATACAATGATTTCAGCACTTTGCCCCTGAGAGCCACCGTAGTATCCTTTTAGTGGCTGTGCTGTTTGGTGTACTTGCGGATTCAGTTTCAAATCTTGTAAAGCTTGTACCAGACATTCCCGGTTGGTGAGCTTGGTTTTAACGGTTGAGAAGTGTGACATGAGAATTTTGTTCCTATAGTGGTAGAACTGCGGTATTCTTTGTGAGGTGTATATGCATTTTTCGTTTAAGGTATTTAGTCTTGAGCGAATGCACCCTCGCCCAAGACTATTTTTTTACCTGAATTTAAACGACATCACAGTAGCCTTCGATAAGCCCACGTCCTCAGTCGCAAGTGATTGTAGATTGCGTTGTTCATCTAACAACTTGATGCGGATCTCTTGCATTTTTTGCTGCAATTGACTGCGCGTATCAGAACCCAGATTCTTAGACTCAATCGCTGGATCGTTAACGATAGAATCCAAATGCGTCATCATCGCCTCTAAACTACTGCCAGCCTCTGAGTCAGCATTTGCTAGTAGTACCTGAACCTTCATCAAATGGCGTTCCATCTTTTTCTTGAACTGAACAGGTTTGCGCCCTGGCTCCCAATCAGCCAACTCTTCAAGCAACTGCGCTGCCAGTTGTTCACCACCTGCTAGGGCTGATTCCCTTAGTCGCTGCTCCAGATTTTGGTCATACTGTTGAATGAACTTGGTAATCTGGTCTAAACACTCGGCTTGCTGCTGATTGAGTTGTTCAGAGAGGGCAGGGATAATCACCGGACGACCAATAACAACTTGCAAATAGTCTTCAAGATCGGTCAGAGTTGGGAATGCTCTTAACAAGTTGGCTTTAACTGACTCTTGCTTATCCTGTGCTAACTCCCAAGTATTAAGTGAGAGGAACTGGTCAATCCGCTCTTGATAATCAACAAGTCCTGCTTCGTAATCAGCTTTTAATTGATTGCGTAAACCAGGGGCAATATTATCTCTGATATTGATTAACTGATTCCAAACGAGTGGAGCTAAATCAATTGGACAAACCCAATCGCCAGTATCAGCAGACATCCACTCTTGAACTGAAGCAATCTCTTGCCTCAATTGGGCAGCAGCTTCATCCAATTTCTTAAATACCTTGATACCCCGCAAACCAACTTCGGAATTAGTAACTTTAACAAGGTCTGATTCAATTTCAGAAACTTCAGCTTGTAGTACATCTGCCCATTTAGGAGCAGCCGATTTTGTACTTTTTTTTAACTGAATACGGAAGCGAATACGGGTTTTATTTAATTGTGAGAAATTGTGGCGCTCGACTACTGCATCAGTTAGGAAATTTGTAGCGATAGTGTTGTCGATTGCTTGTACCATGATTATTTACCTCAATCATTATTTTTCACTTTCGATTAAGCGAAGCTTTCTTTGTGGTGATTTCTCAAGAGAGCGAATGTCTGTAGTAGCCCTATAGATTACTTTTGTAGAGCTATTTTGTAGTCGAACAGGTCTTTTAATAACTGGTGGTTTATGTATGGACATGGCTTAAAATAGCTGAAGTTGCTGTGAATTATCCTGTACTGAGGGTTTTTTATAAACCATACCTTCGACTTCATAGCAACGAGTCATAAGTTTGTTTCGGTTTAGTCGAAAACTGGCTTGTTTCCTTTGATTAGGTAGAGGTGAAAACAGGAATTGTGGATGTTGAATAGTCCCTGCATCACCCAGATATCGACAAAGCGTACCGTTGATTTGGTAAACTTTTGATGAGCTTAACAGTGTCGCATCGTACACTTTAATCAAATTTGTTTCCATCTGACTAGTATTGAAGTGGAGTGTGCAATAATTTGTTGTTGAATCGATTTTTCTCTACAGCCATGCTAGTTAAGCTTGGCTGTAGAGTTTTTCACGCATCATGCAGCAACTTTTTCTTTGTTGGGTTTAGACAATCTAGAACCGCAGCAAGCAATTCGCAATTCGCAATTCGCAATTCGCAATTAATTTAGCTTATTGATTTTGTCCTTGATTTTTCGAGTAGATGCAACTAGAATCTTTCCAACTTCCCTAGTTTCTTGAAGTAAGGTTTCAAACTTATTCTTTTCAACTAGTTCGGACTCTATTAGTATCTCTAGCCAATATTCTGTTTCTCTCTCCTCTTTAAGTGCAATTTCTAATTTACTAAGAAAATCTTTATCAGATTGGGCAGATTGGGCTTCTCGAACATTTGCACCTATAGAAGTAGCACTTCGGAGTAGCTGTTTTGATAATGTTCGACAAACTCCAGGTTTTTCATCCAAGAAGGTACAAGCTTTAACTATTCTTATTGCCAAAGCTTTCGTTCTATCAGCAATACTAAACTGTTGATTCATACATTTAGCTCCAAATTGCGAATTGCGAATTGCGAATTGCGAATTGTTTTGTACGTTGTCCAACATTAAACTTTGGAATTCCGTAGCCTCGTGGAAGTGTGATTGTTGGTTGCATTTTTCTTCCCTTCGCGTTAATTATTGATTGAAAGTGCTATTCGATTACAGATAGAAATGCTCAAAAATCTGATTGAGTTTTTCTTTTAATTCATCAGTCAGAGCATTAAAATCAAACTCGTCTGATTCCCAAACTTCATCAATACTGGTAGACTCATCAATAATGTTTGCAATCAAACAAGATTCATTGTCATAGTTCCAGCCATTTGCTAAAAGCCACGGCAGAATTCCCTCAGATTGCAATAGTTTCTCAATATCGAATGAGTCAGAAAACTGCTGTAAATTTTCGATACTAGGGTGAACGATGGTTGTAGTCATTTATTGTGATTGCTAGTAGTGAATACACAGCGCAGCAAGCTGTAGACAAAGCTTGAGCAACATCTAATTACAGTTGCCCAAGCCCTATTTCCGATTTCGTTAAAACGCTATCTCATTCGCAGCTTTTGTTACAGCGATTGCTTGTTTACTGATTTCTCGCCAATCGCTTTGCTCGTTGTAGGATGCCATTACTAACTCACTATTTACCCACACACGACAGAACAGCACACTTTCGTCAGTCGTTCCTGGCTGTGGCTGTAGCGTAATTGGAGAATACAACTGTTCTGGGGTCAAAGTTGCGATCGCTGCAAGTATGCACTTTGAGAAATGGGTATCGTAGCCTGATTCTAAGATATATGTCCGGTCTGCTTGAACAGTAATTAACAACTTGCAAGATTCTTTTTTACGCCGTTCTGTATTCTCGAACCGCAGTTCTTTAAGATACCCTGTTAAAGCAGTTTGGGGAATATCACTCGGTTCACCGTTTAATGTGTACCACAGCCCTCCATGCTGACGATTACAGTAGATTCTGCAATTGCCAGCTTCCGAGTGTAATCCCAATTTCGGCTTATTGATTGCTGCAACCAACTGCTTGAGTAGCTCCTCTTGACGCATCAGGACAGCAAGTAATTCGGCATTTTCTTGAGGGGACATTGTTCAATACCAATACATTTCACTTTCGCATTGGCGAAGCCATTGCCTACAGATGTATCTATCAAGTGTAGAGCCAATAAAACAGCGCTCCTGTTGATACAAAAGCGCTTTATAAAACAGTTATTTGATTAAGATTATCCGTGTGAATTAAATCTGACCAACAACTCTTCACGGGATAACTGAAGGCATAGCGGAGTAAATTCTTCTGGTGTTAACTGCAATAAACTATCGACTACTCTCGCTAATTCTTCATCCACAGAACCAAACCGGAATCTCAACAAGTTTTCTACAACTTGACGGCGTTCTTGTTGCACTCCTTGCTGTTTAGTAGTTTCTTCCCACTGCTGATAAGCTTGCGACAAATTCATAATTAATTCCTGCTCATCTTCCGTTAAAGTTTCTTGCTGTTGAACTATAATGACCCGCAAATTAGTAATCAGTTTGAGAGTATTCTGTCTTAATTGGTTGCTTTCGGGTAGTGCCAGCAATTCATCAATGGCAGTACGTTGCGTTTCGCCTCTACCCAAAATTCTCAGCCATAATGTTTCTTCTGTTACTGGTAGCTCGTTAACCGCTACTATTGCTGCCCTAAAACATTTCTGGAAAAAGTAAACTCCCCTGCTCCACTTTTCTAAATCTAGTTTAACCTCTAAATCCTCCAACAGAGAGGCGGAAGTACTGGGCGATATAATCCACAAACGAGCTAAACTATCTTCTGGTAAGCTGGTTTTCTCTCGCTTGGCTTTGCGTTGTGAGTCTGCAATCACGGTGAACAGTTTCAGAAAACAGTTGCGTACCTCTGACCTAGTGGGTTGATTGCGAAATGGTTCCAAGAGTGCCGTATTTAGTACAGCGATTCTACCTAATAATCCAAGATTTTGAGCTTGGGCAGTTGGTGTGCTTGTAAACAAAACGTCAACAAATCTGGCTTCATCAGTGACTTGTTTGTTAACTTCTACTCTACCTAAAGGAGACAACAACTCCTCTAATAATTCCTTAGAAAACTGATCGTAAGGCTTGCTAGTCATGTTTTAAAGACAAACTGTATTTTATTTTACAAGGATTGGTTATGGTTGCATGGTGGGTTTTAATACCCACCATTTCAGTTACGCTGCTACTAACTCCCGACAAACTTGCGGCAGTTCAATCGGAGCAGTTGTCCTGGATAGAACCTCTACAGCCTCTTTCACACTCCAGTACCGTACTCCATCGCCACAGCGCCAATAGTAAGTCTTGGGGTCGTTTTCCCATAACTCATCAGCGTTTCTAACCTTGAAGAGTATGCCCAAAAACTCACCATCTAGATAGACGTTGTGAGCCGTCTGGAGGTCAGTGCGTCCTACATAAGTTAGTCGATAGCCGTCCACTGGTTTGCACAAGTCTTCTGCGCGAGTACCGCGATACCCACAGTTACCGCACCCATGCCCACCACAATCTGGACAGATGGCAGCAGGCATATTCCACTTCGGCAGGGTGAAATCCCATTCAGCAAGTGGGGTTAATAGTTGAGGCTTCTGCGAAGTGTAGCAACCAGCGTGACCGATTACTTTATCGGGATAGTATTGGACGCTCAACGATAACCAGTCACAATCACCCAACAAGCCAATTTTCTCAGCAGCTTGTTTCAATTCCCTTTCTTCTTTGTGATTGCACTTTACTGGAGCAGAAAGACTCGCTTTTACCTCTGCAACAGCGCGTTTGAAAGATTGTTTGTGGTAACGAGCATAGCCGTGGATCATTTTTACCCAAACCGTGGTGTCATCTTCACTAATCCAAATAGTCACTACATCTTCGGGCTTGCAGTTTTTGGAGTAGTCCGACTGATTGACGATGGTTGCAATGATTTGGCGATCCTGTGTGGTTAGCGGATCTTTTGTTAGCGTAGGGGCTGAAAGTTGTGTCATCATTAGAAATACCTCTTAAATGGGTAAAAGGGCGATCGCGAGTTTTCCAGACGCAGCGATCACCTTATTTTCATTGGTCAGTTTGTTGTGCTTGCACAACACTCTCAATCTAGATTTGGCGAAGCCTTATAGAACCCATTTGGGAATCAGGTTTCTGCGATGCGATCTGCTTTGCAGCAACGCTAGGCTAACGCCTCGCTTCGCTAACGTGATCGCTTTGGTCCCCTACTCATCTCTACTCAATCTTCCAATCAGGCATATAACCAGAAGTAACTTGGCTATACATTTGCAAGACCGATGCAGAAATACGTCCTGAGAGTTTTGCGATCGCCCATAGCGCTCTTGTAAAATCATTTTCAATTGTTGAGAATTCGCAAGAGAAAAAAGTTTATGGCAGATAAGTCCGGTCAAGACCCCTCGGAAATCACAATGGCAACGGTTGATGAAGAACGAAAAGGCGCAACTTTCAGAGGTACGGTCATCCTTGGGATAGATCCTGATGCTGGGGAAGTCGTTTTCTTTAGAGACTTTTTAATTGAAGATTATAAAGGCGAACTTACCGCAAATCTTGCAACAGATGGCGATATAACGAAAAGCATTGATTTAGGCGAACTCGATCATAAAAGCCCCAGTTTTAGGCTGCCAATTCCGTTGGGAACGGATACATTACCCTACAATACAGTCGTGTTGAGCGACAAAAAAAGCAAGAAAAAAATCCTGACGATCAATCTATAAAATTTGTAACTTAGCTCCTAGTTCAGCCAAATTCGATTGCCCTCCTGTATATATCTCAAATGGGTTCTACAAAAGTGTTCAATGGTAAAGCGTATCAACTGATGGTCAAAACACCAGACAGTAAAAAGCTGTAGAGAAGATATTGGATTTATCGTGCCCTCTGTACAGCCACAGCCATGTCGAAACAATTGAAAAGGCGATTACATACTGAGGAGTAATAATCGCCTTAATTCTAAAAAGATTGAAGTTTTTACAACCAGTTTTTAGACGTGGTAGGTCATCGGAATCATCTCGCGGTGGCTTGGCCATTACAAGTTTTAGGCTGCGGCTACTTATCCCGCCGGCTATTGGTTTCTAATAGTTTTGTTGCTAATTCAATTTGATTGGTTTGAGTTTTGAGCGCTTCTTCCTTTCTCTGAGAGGCATCGCGCTCAATTCCTCTCTTGTATATATAATTTGCAACACGGTGTTGTATTATGTCAATAGAGTTTTGCATATTTCTTGTAAACTTTCAGGATTGATTACTAACGCTGGAAATAACTTCCAAATAGGTACATTAAGCGCATTACAAATAGCAAACGCATCTTCTTTGGAAATTGATTCTGGTCTATTTCCAGGGTTTGCCCATTCAAGGTTTTGGATAAAAGTATTGCTGCGACCAGCTTGAATCGCTAATTTATCTCGGCTAGTTTTACCCCGTAGTTTTCTCAATCGCTGTGCTGTTTCTTCATCCCAAGTAAAACGAGATACATAGGACAGTTTCACAAAGCAGACCTCCTCTGTCATTTAGCTCTCCTCTAATTTACAACACCAACTTGTGTTTTTAGAGTTTTTTGATTACACTGAAATAGTGATAACGCAAAAGCGATCGCCAGCCAGGAAGCAACGCGATCGCTTTGCAAAACTCATTTACAAAAAGTAAGCCAATTACAATGCTGACACACTTTTGGCGTGTTTCAGAAATCAACCAAATGCCTCAGTCTGGGCAGATAGGCAAATACGCGATACCCAAGGGCTATGTTAATGCCACCCAGATGGCTAAAGCTAACCGTAAACTTTTGTCAGACTAAATAATACGATAGCTTCATTCTTCCCTTAACACTCTTTTTAGTTATTTCAGCTTACAATTTGTCCGACTTCTGCTTCCAAAGATTGTTCAAAATCTTCTTAAAATCACATCTACCGTTCACATCCAATGCCATCACCATCTCGGTCAAACCCATGAGGATCGGGTGACAGCACTTTAAACCTTCTTTGGGTGATGTCTCGGCAATCTAAGTCTGGTGAATTCTTTGGAATGCAAAAATCTGGGTAAGAGGGATCGCAGTTATTCTGTTGCTGCGGTTGGATCGGTTGTGAAGTTGTCTTTTGGGTAGCTCTGTGGCGGAAGTCCCAAGGCATTACAGGATTGGCCTGACTCCAAAATGCTAAACGCTGTTGTTTAGCGATATTTTCACCCTGCAACAAACTATCTTTAGATTGTGGACAGCCTTTGAGATACTGACGATAAACTTTCATATTGTCCCTCTTGCACCATCTTGAGATTGACACTGCGATTCTCGACAAACACCTCTGCAACCAAGCGCTTATATTTGTCAGTTTCAATAGCACGTAGGGTAATTCCTTGTCCCACTGGCAGCAATTGTTTAAGTCTTGCAGATGATTGTTGACCCCAAGGATTCTGTTTCATTTCTGGTGCATCAATGCAAGCAAGGCGGACTGTTACAGTTTTGTTACCAGTTCTCACCCGTATGGTGTCACCGTCACCTACGCTTACAACTGTAGCGGTAAGATTGTTGGCAAATACGGGTAACGCCGTTTGAGCTAGAAGCAAAGCCGCAACACCAATCAAGCGAAATTTAAAAACCATTTGTACTAAAAATCACTCTTAACTTCTTCTTTTAGGATTCCCAATTTCAGCCAAGCGATCGCTTGTGATAAAGCAGTACACTGGTACTATGCCAAAAGTTCCAGAGTGCGATAACTGTCTCCTCTATTCACATAACCCCCACCTCGTCTGTGTCGTTCACCCTGATGGGGTAGAGGGTGAGAGCTGCTTGGACTTTCGACTTGACCCCAACGCCAAAGCATTGGTAATTAGAACTAACACTTGAACTCTTTAATTTAATTAACGCCGACGCTTCACAAGGATGAATAGAGCGATCGCACTTCGAGAGTTAAGATATCTCTTAAAAAGTAATTTAGGCAGGAATGATTAAAGCGATTAGTGAACGCTTATCAAGTGATTGAACTTTTCCTACAGAGTTGAGATCACTTACAACCCGGTCTAGTAGTTCTCCAGCTTGGTCACGATATTGATGTTCTCGACCTCGTAAACGAACGGCAAACTTCACCGAATCACCTTTACTCAACCACCCAACTGCTTGTTCAATACGTAACTTATAATCAGCTACACCTATATTCAAACCAAACCGAACTTCTTTTACTACTGGTCTAGCACTTTGTGCCTGACGCTTTTTCTTTTGATACTGAAGCTTGCCATAATTCAGAATCTTTGCAACTGGAGCCTCTTTTCCTTCAGACACTAACACTAGGTCTAACTCTAGGCTTTCGGCTAGCTGTAATGCTTCATTGGTATCGGTTAAACCACGATTATTATTCTCATGGTCAATCAAGAAAACTTGGGGTGACTTGATTTGCGAGTTTATTAATTGTTTTGGAATTGCGATAACGTTTGACTCCCAGATATTACAAATCTATAAAGTATTAGTCATGCCGACTGTTGACAGCCTTGTTGTCTAAATCTATCGTCACCTAATCTTTTGCTTCTCTCTATTTACAAAACCTGCATGGCATGGAGCGCTTCTATTGAGAATCTCATACATACTTTGGCTTTGACTGATTATATAATCACTTTTAACAGGAAATTGTGTGAAGCTGTAAGAGAATGAAGAATTAAACTTTCTTCTACTAATCAGTGTTAACTTACATAATTGTAAATATGCCTTCAATTTTCTACAACCGTACCGATAGCCAGCAGCCACAAAGCATTACCATTCAAGGTTATATTATCCGTCCCGGATTACACATTCTCACTTACGAGCAACTCAAGTTGCTACGGGAGCAAACACAGCACCATTCTCAGCTTGAACATTTAGTCAGCCAAGGCGTGATCAAGTTGACTGGTTAATAGTCGCCAGCACGAAAATCCTAACTCGCTACATCTAATTCCATTGTTGCTGGCTGTTGTTGCTCCTTGACAGCACCCAGTTCCTCAATAAAAGCGTCAATTGCCTTGGCTGCTGACTGCTTACCTGTTTTCAATTTAGAAAGGATATTTTCGCGTATTGCTGAATAATCTGGTAAGACTTGCTGCTCAACAGAGATAGCCTCTTGCTTTGGTAGGGCAACTCCACCATCACGCTTTTCTATTAAGTCCTTTATCTGAGCGATCGCATCTGCCATCTCTTGCTTAATCACCTGTTTTATGTCTTCCCCATCAGGTGTAAACACAGCTAAAGCATTTACTTCCTGTTTAACTATTTCCTTAATCTCATCACCATTAGATAACGCTAGCCCAGGTTGTGTCTGACCCAGGATTCCCTGGAGCAATCTTGTTGCTGTATGATTCAATGACTCATTTTCAGAAATCTGCATTGCCGATAAAGCTTTGACTTCTGTATCAGTTAGCGCAATTGAAATTGTTACCTTAGCCATACTTTTAAAGCTTGTAAATATTAATCTTGTACATAGCTAGTTCTGGGTTATACCGTTTGCATACAGTTTCTTTGACAGTATTTTTATTGCTTACCACGAATCCTGTATAAATAACTTATCAATGACCCAATTATTAAACTTTGCCCTGTGAGCAACTTTTACCCTCGATTTTTTAATTTAGCTTCAAATTAGTCAAGTTGCCACTCATTCAATTCTAACGCACACTTACCTGATATCCATCTTAAAAATGAGGGCACATCTGCCCTGATGTAAACTTTTGACTTTTAAATATTGCCCTACATCCGCTACCCTTGCAGTTTTATAACTAGAACTTACTTGTTCGGTTCGTTGCACTGTGTAAAGTCAGCGCAGTCAGGATAGTTTACATCTGCTATAAATACTCAACTTCGACAGCAAAATCACCTGTTAATACAAATGTATTATAGTAGTGGTAAATTAAACTATGCACCTTTATGCACCTTCTATGGTTTCGTCGAGATTTGCGTTTAACTGATAACGAAATTGTCACCTCTTCATCTGGTAACGATGCAAGAGTTTTGCCATTCTTCATTATTGACCCTTGGTTTTATACCTGGGCTGATGTCGGGACTGCTAGAGTCCGGTTCTTGTTTGAGTCTTTGGAAAAACTCAACTCAAATCTGCAAAAGTTAAGTAGTCGGCTGTACTTATTTGAAGGTAATTCTACAGGCATCGTGCAAGAGTTGACTAGACAGTTAACCGAGCGAGGATATAAACCCAAGCTTTTCTTTAACCGTGATGTACAGGTAGAGTATGGTATCAACCGGGATAAAACTATAGTTGATTTTTACAAACAGTTAAATCTTGATTATCACATTGGACTAAACAACTTTCTGCAATCAGCAGAGCAACGTGACGAGTGGGTTAACGAATACTACACCTATCAAAGACAATCCCAGTATAAAACACCAGCAATTATTAATACGCCTCAAATCACACTCAATCTACCACAGCTAACATTTGAAGAACTTAAACAGAAATACCATCGCTTTTGGGCAGTAGAAAAAGTTTATTTCCCAGGGGGTGAAACACAAGCACAAGCTCAACTGGACTCATTTCTCAAAAAAAGATATTACGGATACCATTGGAAGCTTTCTCGCCCAATGCTCTCACAGCTTGGGGCAACATCTCATTTATCACCACACCTGACTTTTGGGACTATTTCAACTCGCACTGTTTACCAAAGCACTAAAGCCTTAGCAGAACAATTAAAAACTCAACCCAAGGCAGAATTCTCCCTCAAAGCATTTCGAGACCGTTTGCGCTGGCATGATAGTTTTACACAGCGACTCTATTTTCATCCAGAAATTGCTTACACTAATCGTTACAGGGAGTTTGACAAATTATATACCCCAGAAACATTGTCAGGAGCAAAACAAGAATTGTACCAAGCTTGGCAACAAGGAATGACAGGCTTTCCCTTAGTTGATGCCAGTATGCGGCAACTTCAAACAATGGGCTGGATGAATTTTCGCATGAGGGCAATGTGCGCCACTTTTTTAACTATCAATTGTGGGGTTTCATGGCATCACGGAGCTAAACACTACATGAACTATTTGGTCGATGGAGATTTAGCAATTGATAATTGGCAATGGCAAATGCAAGCTGGTGTAACTAATCCACTTAGTGATACTTTTCGGATCTATAATCCATCAAAAAATATTGCCGAAAAAGACCCACTAGGGGTAAATATAGCGAAGCTGTCACCAGGGGCAAGATAGGCTGAAAGTACTGCGGTGGATGACTTTCAGACTATAAGATTAAGAGACATACGAACAAAGCGTATTTTTAGACACATTTACCCCGTCTCAATTGGCAACCTGACATTAAGATCCAAACGAAAAGTACCATAGGGATTAACGTGACCCCAAATTAAAGGCGAAAGCGCCCGCAAATCCTCCAACTTCATCAACTTCATCCATTGTGGTTGGGACAAAACCTCCTGAATCATCAACGTATTTATATATACCAAAGATATCTGGAGTAAATGCAGAGATAACACAGCTAATTCTTGGTCAGACAAACGATTAGTAGCAATCTCCCCACCCTTGCCGTAAAAAATAAAACTGTTAGCACTATTCCAGTTCTCCACCACGTTGAGTCCAGCATTTATCTCTTGTCGCAGTTCAACCGAATGCAGGTATTTACATAAAAATATAGTTTTTACAGCCTTGCCCAATTCCGCCAAGGCTTGATAAGTAGGGTGTAATAAATTACCCCTAGTAAAACGCTTTAAGATGGCTTCAGTTTCTGCCATACCCAAACGCAAAGCAGTAGCATACTTCACCATTTGGTCGTATTGTTGGCGAATTAAATCCCAATTAATAGCGCGAGTTAAAATAGGTTGCAAGTTTGGATAAGCATCATTATTTCCAGTTGAAGGACGGTATAATTTCTGAACATTGATACGTTTAAGACGCGGCATTAACTGAAAACCCAGTAAATGACAGAAAGCAAAAGCCACTTCATTTTGACCGTGACTATCCACATAATTTGTCTCCACTTTCATCTCAGTACAGTGGCGTAATAATCCTTCAATCATGGCTGCCACTTCAGAAGAAGAACAAGTTTTTAACTGTGAATAAATACAAACAGAATTCTTCTCAACGTGCCAATAAATCATCACACCTCTTCCACCATAACGGATGTGCCACTCAGTCATTAAGTTTTGATCCCAAGCACCAAACTTTTTCGAGTCAGAAGCACAGGCGGTTGTACCCTCTCCCCAAATAGTAGAAATTCTGGCAGTAAAAATTGCATTTGCAATACAGGCAATAGCATTACGTAATTGTTCTTTCTGAATAAAATGACGCTTAACATGGAGTAAATCTTGATAATTGTCGCCTTTAATCTCATCACTTAAACGCTTTAATCCAGTATTCGTTCCTAAACCATATAAACAAAGTAGCAAGCGTTTTTGTAAAGTATATTCGCCTAAAACCTCTCGTGTTGATACACTCTGAAAGTGTTGGCTAAACTTAACTCGCAAATCAGTCTCTTTCAGAATATCTAAGAGGCTAGTCATGCGCCAACGCCTAGTAATTTCAGTTTTCAACCTAGTCAAATTAGTCGGTTCATTTTGAGGATTCAGAGGAGAAACACAAATTCGACTTTTGCCTGTCGTTTTAAGTGTGACTAAACTATTTTTAGGTATTCCTTTATCCAGTAAAGTTAATGATTGCTCCAAAGATTGCTGTAAATTAGCAATAAAGACTTCTACATCGGATGGTTGTTTCAAAGCTTGGAAATATTCTAATCTTTGCGCCTCAAAATCAGCAGGTAAATCTTCTTCAGGGTTTCTGTAACGATTAGCTCCTACAACCCATATTTCCTTGCATCTCAGCTTTTCTCTCAATGCTTGCAGCACGCTCAACTCATAATTAATGCGATTAACTTTGATTTCATCGTCTGCTCCCGTCTCTAATATAATTTCTTGCCAACCACTACGTAATACCCCCTCAATGGGTATATCTTCTCCAGCATCATAATAACGCTGTTTACTATCAGCATACTTTTTTAGTAAAGATATCGCTTGAATAACTGGACGATGAACTTCATTATTTGAACGAAATTCGAGCTTGTTTAAAATTAACGGTAAAATTCGCCGATAATATCCACCATAAGAAGAGCGCATCACCGTATAAACTTTCTCACGGTAAGCATTCCCTGTAGATTTATACTCTTTCACTAAATTCTTGAGAGTCACTTCACTTACTACAGGAAAAATCACATCCTTGACTGTGCCATCAGGTGTTTTCAAGGAAGCTTCTGCCATTTGGTATAGTAGATTATTCTTCCCATGAACCCGTTTAAAATCCTGAATAAGCTCTTTATCTACACGTTTTTCCTGCATTCACACCTATGCGATGGACAATCTGAATGAGTAACTCTACTAAATTATCTATAACTTCTTGACTTCTGAGCCAACAAAAAGCTGTAAATAGTGTGTAGCGAATATGTTCTGGGTGACGGCGTAAGTCACGAGGATGTTCAACAATTACCCGACTTTTATAGACTTGGAGAACTTTGGTAGAGATGTTTTTAAATAAGTCTGTTGGTAATTCTAATTGCTCAAAAATCTCTAATTTAGCAACTTCCTTTTGAAAACTTTCTACACCAATTCTCCCTGGGTCTGTTTTTAATTCAGCCCATGTTAATCTAGTCACTTCAGTGTTTATTTCTGAGTTATTCGTGTCATCTAACTGTTGAGATAATTGGATATCTCCTGGATTATTCAGTTGTTTATCATGATTTGTTTGTGTGGTATCATCTAATTCCTGATCGGAAGCTTTCTCTTTCAAAAAATCATTTATCCACTTTTTAGATTGGTTAGATAGTTGGGAAGTTATGTCCCGAAAAAATTTAGATTCAAAATTTCTGATAGCAGAGCGAATGATACGTTCTAATCTGGAATCTGTCGGTGGTTCAAGTTTTAAATTCCGTAGTCTCGCTACTGCTGCAAGTTTTAGCTGTTCAAATTTTAACTCATAAATTAGTGCTTGTTCTGCTAACCAATTAGTTAACTCAAAAGCATCACTAACTTTGGTTTCTTGAAATCCAAAGAATTCTCTAATTTGAGCGCGATGATATTTTATGGAGCGTCCTTGCCAATCGTAGTAAGAGTACTTTTGGGGGGAAATATCTAAAAGTTTGGCAACATAATCAACAACATTTTGGGAGATTTCTTGATTATTCTCAGGAAATCTGGCATAAATCTCAAAAAACTTGAGCAATATAGCAAAACCTAACCGATTTTCGTCGTTTTTCTGATTCAGTAGTGCTAATTCAAGAGGGAGTAGCGTCCAATACTCTACTAATTCTTCTGGCTGCCAGGTTTTTTTCATTAAGTCTCACTCTTCAACCAAACAGTATTCTATCTTCTTTGGGGTAACAATCTTTAACTGAGATAAAATGCTGTTTCTCGATGAAAAACATACTGGAACTGAGTGATTCTATATAATTGCCCTAAAGGTCAGCTTTTTGGTCGGAATTAATCAGTATATTCAAGGCATGACGTGCAGCTGATTCTGATTTCTGTGAGGTGACTTTAGCGTAACGTAAAGTTGTTTGAATGCTTTCATGTCCCATTAATGAGCATAATTCCTCAATACTGATTAACCCCACTCGTTCTGTAGCAAATGTATGTCGTAAATCGTGAATGCGAACTCCTTGAAGGTGTGGATACTTATTGGTTGTCTCCCGCCAATAATCATGCAATGTATGGTAGCTGATTCTACTTACTTTTCGGGTAACTGGATGTTGTGCTGTAAACAAGGCATTCGTATTTTGATGCCGTGAGTATTTCAAGTATTTAGCAAGCATTGAGGCTGCGTCATCACTGTAAAAACACCAGCGTTGTTTGTTGCCTTTACCTAATACTTGAAATTTCTGGTTCTTGATATCTACAGAATCTATGTTTAGGGCTAAAAGCTCTCCTATTCTGCATCCTGTGCGATGCAGTAAATGAACTATCGTACTTAGACGTAAGTCATCTTTTACGGCAGAATATAGTATATTTAGTTGTGATTGTGTTAGATATCTTATTGTCTCGTCGCTTTTATGTTCGCCTTTCTCTCTTTCAGGTAGACGTTGTTTTAGTCCCCGGATAGGGTTGGATTTTATATACCCTTGTTCTACTGCAAAGTTAAGCAAACTTTGTAATATTGCTTGATGCTTGTGGTGTGTTGTGTATTTTAAATGACTGAGATTATTTAGATACTCAACTAATGTTTGCTTACTGATAATTTCTATTGACCAACTTCCATACTTTTGCAGTAAAAGTCCGAGGGTCAGTTCATAGGTTTCTCTAGTACTTGGTGCTAGACCAGGACGCTCTAGAAATTCGGTCGTGACAGTGGCTAAAGTTACAGCCGATTTCACGGTTGTTTCTGTATTCTCTCGCTTGGTTTTTTATTGATAAATTATATATCTTTTTATGAGTTAGCCCTGAGCTTTTTATGGATACTTTTAAAACTCCCAATAGCGATGAATCCCTTGCTAGTTACGTGTCACGGGTCAGGAAGAAACTCAATTTAACTCAGTCTGAGTTGGCGGATGCTGCTGGTATACATGGACGCTCTGTCGGGAAAATCGAGCGAGGACTTACGCTTAAAATTAATCGTAGGACACTTCAAGGGTTAGCGATCGCACTTGGCGTACCTCAAGAATATTTTGATGCTGTGATCAAGGGTGAGGAAGTATCTC
Organism: Nostoc punctiforme PCC 73102; assembly: GCF_000020025.1. Lineage (GTDB taxonomy): Bacteria > Cyanobacteriota > Cyanobacteriia > Cyanobacteriales > Nostocaceae > Nostoc > Nostoc punctiforme. The sequence goes on from NC_010632.1 coordinate 73,153, forward strand.
AGGTTAGAGGGGTTAAGTTTTGTCCCCAATGTTGGAATCCTGGCGCGGCGGTTGACCCTATGTGGAGTCATATCAAAGCCAAGTTTTGTTATCTCTGCGGTACACCGATTCGAGCTAACTGTGCGAATTGCGGTGAGTTGGTGTTGTCTTTGAGACACCGATTTTGTCCAATTTGTGGCTGTGCTTATAAAACGCCTGTCAAAACCGCTAAAATCCAATAATCAACTCTTTTTCTCAAACCCAGACTCCACAATACTTTCAGCCTATCTTGCCCCTGGTGACAGCTTCGCTATATTTACCCCCACTAGGAGAATTTATTTACCACTGGATACCAGAACTGCGCGGCTACAGTTTACTAGAAATTGAACAAGAGAAATATATTGAAACTAGTAATTATCCTAAAGTGATTCTAGATTGGTCAAAAACGCGTAAAGTTAATGGCAAAATTGTCTCTGACTTACGAAAGCAAACCAAACAGCGATTATTAAGCCAAGGTGGAGATGAATACGATAGTGCGATCGCTGCTAAAGAAACAGTTGATAAATACTGGCAGCATAAAGACAAAGAATACAAAGAATATCAACAAAAGCTTACTGAGTTGCAGGAGTAAAGCATTATCTAGATTTTAAACCAAGCTCCTCTCTCTTTTTACTAAATAGAATCACCATTCAACAATACTTTGTCGCGTCTTCACCGCATTCATCTACTAAATACAACAAACACTTATAACAAAGACTAATTATTTGTTCATAGAGAGGATTGATTTTACATAATGGGGGAATGTGAAAAAGTGTCCGCCCTAAAATTGATACAGTTCTTTCAAAAGGACAATGGGATGGAATTAGTTTACATAACAGTCTGGCTAACTTGGGATTATGAACTTCTAATATTTCAACCTGATAACGTATCTGGTTTAATAAGTTGTTATTTAAATGGTGTTGTTTAAGCAAATTTATATATTAACTCTCTTTTCCGGAATCTATTTCTCTAACATGACAATTATCTTCAAAGAAAAACATCGTAAATTTACGAAACTATTTCTCTTCTTAAAGAAAGCTAATTGAAATCTCAGTAAAATTCCTTAAAGTCTAGAATAAGTAAGCAATTGTACTTTATATAATGAATGTTACGAGCAAAGCTAGTGTCTGAGGAAGCAGGAGCGTAATGTTACGCGAATGTTTACGCACCTCTTGCTTCTGTAACGATTACTGTTTTCTACTTCGAGTGTTTAGCGTCAAAAATCAACACTGCGATGCTCCCGTGTAACATCTGCAATTCAACACTCACGTTCCCTCTAACGTTGCCCCACGCTGCCTTGAGAACAGCGAACGCTACAGCTTTGCAGTGATTGAATTGCTAGTGGTAAAACAATTCATCTATGGCGCTACTTTTTCTTTAAACTGTTTTCCAGCAGAAAACGCAGGCACTTTGGTCGCTGGAATGGTCATTGTCTCCTGGGTTTTGGGATTACGCCCCTCACGCTCGGCACGTTCGCGTCGCTCGAATGAGCCAAAGCCAATGAGCGTTACCTTTTCACCATTAGCTACAGCCTCAGTAACAACTGACAAAAAAGCGCTAATAACTTCATCGGCTTGCTTTTTTGTGATGTTGGTCTTTGCTGCTACAGCATCCACTAGTTCACCTTTGTTCATAAATCACCCTGAAGTATTGCAAATATTGGAAATCTAGCATTACTAGCTTTTATTAGCAAAGGGGGGAAAGGAGTAAAAATCAAGCAACACACGAAAATTAATAATGCACGGCTACTATTGCTGTAATAGGATGTTTAACGGAAAAATTCGGTATAATACCCAATTATCCAACAGACTTGTCCGAACATCTTAATCGCAGTTAAGCGTTCACAGACGGCACGACAACTGTTTCGCAAGCTACTAGGGTGTTAGTATGCTTGTCTTATAAGGGAGCAGTAAGCACATGGAAAAGATCGTGATCGTGAAATGGAGAATTTTGGAGTCGGAAACGTCCCGGATACTGAAATTGCTACCGGAGCTGGCCGAGAAGACCAGATCGGAGGAAGGCAACATTTCCTACACAATTTATCAGTCGGAAAGCGATCCTTGCGAACTCATTCTTTGTGAACACTACACTGACACTGCTGCCGCAGAATCTCACAAGCGCTCGGAACACTATAAAAGAATTGTCGCAGAAGAGATCATCCCCCATCTTGAAGCCCGCGAGGTGATATTGGTGAAGAAGCTTGTTTAAAGCTCTGCCCCGAACCGAACCAAACAACCGTACTAAGGAAAAGTGGAAAAGTTATGTCAAAGAAGATTCTTATTATCGTATCGAACGCGTGCGTTATTGGTCCGAACAACCGAAGGACGGGAAATTTTCTGCCAGAGGTTGCACATCCCTATGCTGAATTCGACAGAGCAAAATACCAAATTGATTTCGCAAGTCTCACCGGAGATACGCCGTTTCTGGATGCGCTCAATCTTGCTGACGACCCTGACAACCTAGCCTTCTTAGTAGGAAAAGGGTGGGCCTCAATGCAGAAAGCGAAGAAGCTCTCAGATGTGGAGGTCAGCCAGTACGATGCCATCTTTATGCCTGGCGGTTTGGCACCAATGGTCGATATGCCTGAACATCCACTTCTCAAAAAGGTTGTGAAAGAGACATACGAGCGAGGCGCTGTTGTTGGTGCCGTTTGTCACGGTCCAGCCTCGTTACTGAACGTCAAGTTGAGCAACGACACTCTCCTGCTCGCCGGGAAGAATATCAGTTCATTTACGAACGAGGAGGAAGAAAACTACGCAAAAGCTGATGTGCCTTTCGAGTTAGAAACGGCGCTTACCAAACAAGGCGCACTCTTCCACAAGACGGTACCCTGGCAGGCATTCAGCATCGCCGATAAAAATCTCGTCACCGGACAAAATCCTGCTTCTGCCAAAGGTGTCGCAGAGAAGATGATCGCGCTATTGGAGTCTGCTTGAAGCAGCATCCTTAAAACGGTGCTGGGTCGCTGCATAACAGACAGCTTATGGTTGAAAATGCTGTCACTTGAAGGAAAAGATGGCCGGAATTAAAGAATAAAGTGCCCGCCCTTAAAACCTGGATTACTTATTTTTGCGTTGCCCTATTTTCGCCATACTTTACAAGCAATTGGGAACGATATGGGAATTCCCATATCGTCTCTAATAATTGAAATGGAAGGGTGCGGAAAGGAACAAGGTAGTTGGGTTCATTAAATCCGATATCGTCCAACCGAATCTGGAAAGTAATGGGCGCGGATGGTAGCAGCGATCACCATAAATTTAATTTTCGGCATTTCTACATACTCGAATTTGTGGAATCAGAACAAACCAATTGTCCGAAATTTCTCCTGTTATATCATCTCTCTTAGTATGATGATATAGATATCGGACTGTTACTTCACCAAGCTGGAACTGAAACTGTCCAGGGAAAATACCTTTATGCTTAAGAAGCTGTGTTCCTCTCTTTGATAGACAACCAATTTCATCATTATTGGGTGTGAAAATCCTCCAAGCATTATTATGGTTATTTGCTCTTAACTCAAGAACATCACCCTCACATAAGTTTTTAATAATATTTTGTCTATTTTTAGTACTTTCATATCCCAAATAAACATTAGCTGGAGCTAAATCAAAGTAACGCATTAACTGAGGAAGTTGAGTTTCACTATAACCAATAACCTCTGAAGTTAAACAAGCTTGCTGTACAAATAAATTCTGCTGAGTAGAACAAACAATTAATTCTTCTTTGGCGCGAGTCATAGCAACATAAAAGAGTCGTCGTTCTGATTCGATCTCATTACAATTAGTTTTAAATCCATCACCTAAAAGTATGACTTTACGGAACTCCAGACCTTTTGAACCATGACAGCTAGTCACTAAAACTGAGTTATCTTCTAAGAAGGATTCACCATTTTCATTAAACTCAAATATAGCAGTCAATATTTCATCAACACTAATAGGTAGTACAATATCTTCAGATCCATAGCCTCGTTCTTTATCTAAATCTCTAGCAATATTTATTAAGATTTTAACAGTAGGTTCTGTTAAGATACGAGCAGTACGTTCAAAAAACGCCTCAAATCTTTTCTAAACTAATTCTTCAGGATTTAAAACTAGACTATAGTCTTTCTGTAAAGCATTAATTAGTAGACGAGTACAACGGTTTTTTAGTAGTGGGATAGTATTATTTTTCAGTGCATAAGTAGATATACTTTCTTTTTCTAAAAGCAAGCGGATAGGACTCAAATCATCCCAACGACTAGCTAAAATAGCGATTTCATGAGGAGCAATCCCTACGTTGACCCAAGATTGAATTTTGTCTTTAATCCATCCTGCTTGTTGTGATAAATTATTGAACTTCAAAGCGGAGACTGCCTCTCCTCTTAATTCTTGGCGTTCGGAGTTAATACGAACTTGCTCTTCTGGAGCCTGTTTACAGCGTATTAAGTTATTTTGTATAAGACAATTAGCAGTTTCAATAATATTTTCTGTAGAGCGGTAATTTTCGTTAAGTAATAATCGTTTTGCTTTATATTCTTCTTGGAATTGAAGGATATATCTAGTATCAGCACCTTTAAACGTAAAAACATTTTGATCATCATCTCCAATAACACAGAGATTAATTTGTACTGACTGTGTTTTATCCTCAGATTGATTTAAGCCAGAAATTGACTTAATTAAACGATATTCTTTCTCAGTGACATCTTGGTATTCATCAACAAAGATATATTCTAATTTTCCTAATAATTGAATTCGCCGTGCCTGAGTATCTTCATCTACATCTTCAAATTCTTCGCCTTTTTCAATTAATTCGCAAGCTTCAACCAAAAGCCGATCAAAATTTATTGTCTGAGTTCCTCTGTATTCACCTACCGTCCGTCCCAAAAGTGATAAGGCTAAACCGTGGAAAGTAAAGACCCGAATTCGTGATGCTTGTTCGCCAATCAAATTACGCAACCGCAACCGTAATTCTCTAACTGCATTACGGTTGTAAGCTAAAACAAGAATACGCTTCGGCTCAACTCGCTTAACCTTTACAAGATAAGCAATCCGGTGAACAATAGTTCTTGTTTTACCAGAACCAGGGCCTGCTATCACTGCCATTGTTGGGTCTGAAGCTAAAACAATTTGTTTTTGAGCAGGGTTAAGCGGTTCTAGAATACGGTTATAGTCTTCTGGAAGAATCGGTCTGGTAATCTCTTGTGCCAAAAATTGGTACTTTGAAACGAATTCTTATTGATTTGTGCCAAAGTAATCACGAACAAATTGCTGACGCTGTTCATCTGACTTTAACTGACCATACTTCACCATGTAATGAGTGCGACGAGTTTGTTCATCATAGTGAGCTTCAACTTCAGGGTAACGGCGTTTTACTCTGGAAACACTTGCGTTTTTTATTACACGGACTTTCAGCGACTGTTGAAAAAGATTAAGCCCATCACTTAATCGAATGATTTTTCTCTGGTGGAGCCACAAAAGAATAACTTCTAACTCTTCATTATCCCAATCAAGTTGAGTTTTTTGAGTAACTTCTTTTGAGAGTTTTCCTAATTCGTACTTGAGAGGCAACCTTGCCCCAGTTTTATCTTCTAAAGCTTGGTATAAAACTTCTAATACAGTTGTCGTTAAAGTTTTATGCCCAGGTAAGTATTCTGCAACTTTTATATCTTGTAATCGAACCACGTCACGAGCAATACGCTTTAACTTGACCCATTTTTGAGTAGCCCATCCTTCTAAAATATCTAGAATACTGGATGCTTTAATTTTTTTACTGTTATCTGGGTCAAGTCGTGAAGCAAGCCCACGCAGATTTATCTGTATTTCATTTTCATCACCAAACAACTTACTAAGTTCTTTGAGCAATTGGTCTTCTAACTGGCGAATGCGTTGATGGTTATTGCGGGCATCTCCTTTTACACCCTTAGTAATTACAAGTGTGATTGGTATTTCAAAAGAACATATTTCAGCCCTTTGCAATTCTCGAATTCTAGCAGTCAGGTCATGTAAACTAATGCCAGCTTCATCGCTGAGACGATCTAGGGGAAACGGTTCATCATTGCTACTACAATAAGCTTTAGCAACGTGCATTGCCTGAATCAGCCGCTCAAAGTTATCCGCCTCAAACCGAGATAAACTCTTAATCTGGTTATATTTCTCAAACTGCTCCATAGACTCTGCAAAAGTATTATGGCTCAATTCAAATTGGATAAAGCTGGAAAAGTTCTCGGCTCTTTCTAATAAACCGAAGTTTTCTAAGTAATGCAAACCTACTTTTATTTTAGTGTTTTGCTGTTCTGAATCTTCCCCAAACTCTTCATCAAAGTCGCCCTCTTGAAAGATTTCATTAGTTGTAACCCAAAACCAATCATCTCTGGCACTCCCAAAAGTGCGATCGCGAATATGTCTGGTTGAGATCAAGACATTTTTCAAATCTTGTTCGCTCAATTGGTTCAAGCTTTGCAAACGAAAAACTGTATCAGCATCTTTTGGGTCAAAGAGTAAAGTACAAACTGCTGGCTCTCCATCACGCCCTGCCCGTCCAGCTTCTTGAACATAACCTTCTAAATTGGCACTCATAGAATGATGAATAACTGCTCGTACATCCTTGCGGTTAATGCCCATACCAAATGCACAAGTTGCAGTAACTACGTTCAATTTACCTGATTTGAATTCTTGCAAAACTTCCTGTTTCTTTTCTTTGGCAAGTTTCCCATGATAGTATTTAGCTTTAATATGAATTTGGTTGAGAAGTTCTGCCAGTTTTTCGGCATTCTTGCGTGTAGTAGTATAAACTAGCGTGCTACCCCCTAGCTTAACAGCTTCTTTAACTTGCTCCAGTAAGACTTGCTCTTTATTGCCTGCTACTGGAATGACCTGAAAAGTCAGATTTTCTCTGGTTGTTGCCCCATCAATTGTACGATTAATATTTAACTTATATTGAGCAAATAGCTTTTTAATATCTTCAACAACTTTAACTGTTGCTGTTGCTGTCATCAAAGCTAACAAAGGCATTGCAAGCTGCCGTTCTTGATATAATTCCCGAACAAATTTCGGTATGTAGCGATAATCTGGTCGAAAATCGTGACCCCATTGGCTGACACAGTGAGCCTCATCAATTACCCAAAGGACGGGAGGACGCTGTTCTAGCAATGCCCGAATACTCATTGACCGCAGTTGCTCAGGACTGATATACAACAAACCTTTGGAACCAAAACGCAGTTCTTCGAGCCGTTGGCGGCGTTCTGCTGCCGAAAGATTACCATTAATAAAAGTGGAAAAGAAAAACCCAGCTTGCTCTAAATCTGCTACCTGATCCGCCATTAATGCTTGTAGCGGTGAAATTACAACAGTCAGCGCTTTGTGCCTTTCGTGGAACATGAAAGCTGGTAATTGATAGCATAAAGATTTACCACCGCCAGTAGGCATGAGAACAAGCGGACGCTCATTATTAATAATTGCTTGTACAGCTTCTTCTTGTAAAGAGCGAAAATTAGGGATACCGAAATATTCTAAATAGGAGTTAACCGCAAATTCATCTGTATTTAAAGGGCGTAAACTCTCAAGTACTGTTTGAAATTCATTTAAATGTTTGAGCCAGTTAGAGAAAGCCTGCTTTGATTCATTGGCATTGCAGTCATAGTTCCAAGCTAGTAATCCCGCTACGCATAATCTTGTATCGAAATCATAAGTTTGTGGACTAGACCATATTTGCTGCAAATAGGATTTATTCATCCCTTTCAGCATTGTCTCTGGCAACATTTCTATAGCAGGTTGTTCAATTTTCCAGTTAAGAATCTCACTGAAAAACTGTTGATATGCACAATCTGCATCTTCGCTACCACAAGTAAGTAGCCAAGTATATACCTGTTGTACTTCATTAGGCTTTTTAGCTATTGCTTCTAATTGTTGACGGAGCAGTAATCGAGTTGCCTGAGCATCTTCTACAGGATTATTACTTGAATACTCACTTTGTTTATAGTCTTTATTTAGTTTGTGTGACTCCTGTAAAGGAAAAGCTAGTATTGACAGTTCTAAAGTATCGATTATGTACCAAGAAGAGAGTTCCGGCTCTTGCTCAATCAAATAAGGGTAATCAAAGCGGCGGAAGTTATGACCGCATACTGCTACTTTATTATTCTTCAGCTTTCTAATTTCTTCGTAAGCTTGGTTTAAAGATTCTTCCAAAAAATCCTTTGTTAAATTAGGGGATACTAATCCTATACGAAATATCTGATTTTCATTGTTAACTTCTAAATCTAAATAAGTATAAAATAATTCAATAATAGATAAGTCTTCCATATAACCCTTAATAGAATTGCCCAACCGCAATTTCATTTATCAGAAATTGTTAATTTAACGTACCCTAACTTTTTCAGAAGATTTTAACAGTAAGCATTGATTTATCAATAAAATAGTACAAAATTACTATTAATTAACTCACGAATGCGTTGTTACTCCTGTTACGTAACCGCGCAACTTGTAACGTTCGGCTGACGAATTAGAGCTAATGTTTTCACAAAGTCTTGTTTTAATTTTTCCCTCAGCAGAGGCTTTTCTAACGGCTTACTGAGATAGCGAATTTTGGTACAAGATTTTACACCAATACGGCTGATGTCAGTCCAATAGCAGCAATTCTCATCATGAGAATGATTATAACTATCATTAGCATCTATGCAAAATTTTCAGTTAAAGGTATGGTTTTTGTATCTCAATACTCGCGAACGCAGGAGCTTTTTTGAATCAGCCAGGAATTTTTGACGAAATAGTACAATACTTTCAGTCAATCCTGAAAGATTTACCTGATAAGCGAACAGGCAAAAACAAACGCTATCAAATGAGTGATGCAGCATTAAGCGCATTCTCCATATTTTTTACTCAGAGTCCTTCTTTTCTTGCCCATCAAAGGTCAATGGCACATAGTAAGGGACATAATAATGCTCAAAGCTTGTTTGGGGTACACCAAATTCCAAGCGATAACCATATCCGAGATTTACTTGATGAGATAGAACCAACCGTTGTGTTTCCGGTGTTTACCAAGATTTTCAAAGCATTAGAGAATGGTAAACACTTATCAAAATTTCGTTCTTTTAAAAATAATTTGCTGATAGCTCTAGATGGAACAGAATATTTTTGCTCCAATGAAATTCACTGTGAACACTGTTCGAGCAGAACTTTTAAAAACGGAACAACTCAGTATTTTCATACTGTGGTGACACCAGTAATTGTTTGTCCTAGTAATTCTCAAGTAATCCCGTTAATACCAGAGTTTGTTGTCCCTCAAGACGGATATCAAAAGCAGGATTGTGAGAATGCGGCAGCAAAACGTTGGATTCAGAAATATGCCAAACAGTACGCATCTCTTGGTATTACCATTTTAGGAGATGATCTTTATTGCCATCAACCTTTATGTGAATTATTACTACAAGAAAAACTAAATTTCATTCTAGTGTGTCGGTCTAAATCCCATAAAACACTTTATGAATGGTTAGAAGGAATGCCCCTTGATACATTTAGTGTCAAACATTGGAAGGGCAAAGTCTATGAGATTTATACCTACCGTTATGTCAACCAAATTCCTTTACGGAATAGCGAGGATGCTTTATTAGTAAACTGGTGTGAATTGGCCATTACTCGCTCTGATGGGACTATAATCTACAAAAATACCTTTGCGACAAATCATCGAATCACAGATATTAATGTTGAGGCGATTGTGTCAGATGGTCGCAGCAGATGGAAAATAGAAAACGAAAATAATAACACTCTTAAAACCAAAGGTTACAACTTAGAACATAATTTCGGACATGGGAAAACGCATTTATCCTCCCTATTAGCAACCTTTAATATCCTTGCATTTCTGTTTCATACTCTACTTGACATTATAGATGAGAAATACCAATTTATCCGCCAGCATTTACCAACACGCAAGACCTTCTTTGATGATTTACGCGCCTTAACTCGTTATCTTTATTTTGATAGTTGGGAAAGTCTGCTTAACTTTATGATCCACGGACTGGAATTAGAATTTCATCCCAACACAAGCTGAAAATTCATCTTACTTTTTGAGAATACTTACAACTCCGTGTAATACATGGAATTAGCTTGAATTGCCATGTATTACTTGGTAGTTCATTGTGTCTAAAAATCTGTTTGAAGTAGCCACTCCTAGTTCAAATTTATCATTCAGCAGAATTCTCAACGTCTCCCAGGCTTCATCGGTTAGTTTCGCTCTTAACATATTGATAACCATTCTCATAATGAGAATTGCTGGTCCAATAGTTAATCTCAGGGGCTTTCAATCAGCTTTAGAGGTTTGAGCCTGGCTGCGATCGCAGAAATTATCACTTGCTCTTGGTCAAAAGCAGAAATTTTATAAAAAGTGAGTGACTTCCGTAATCTTACTACTTACATTGTACTTAAGCTTACTTTAAAACAGAAAAGACTTGTGAGCATACTACTTGCTTGCTCATAAGTATTAATTCAGTAATTACTACTATTTTTACTAATTAATCTGCTGCCAAATTTTCAATACTAATATAGGCTAACAATGGCGCAAACTGTGAACCATTCACCCGGTTCCATAGTCACCTGTCGCAGTCGGCAATGGGTGATACTACCTTCAGAAAATCAAGATGTTATTCGTCTACGACCGCTTTCAGGCAATGAAGATGAAATTGCTGGTATCTACCAAAAGCTTTTAGAAGAAGAGCTAGAGAAGATTGAATCAGCTACATTTCCTCTACCTCAAGCTACTAGCGTACAAGACCATGCAGCCGCACTTTTGCTCATGGATGCTGCACGTCTTCTACTCCGTAGCGGGGCGGGGCCTTTTCGCTGTTTAGGACGATTGTCACTGCGTCCCCGTCCTTACCAGTTAGTTCCTTTGTTGATGGCACTGAAGCTAGAGACGGTAAAACTGCTTGTAGCTGATGACGTGGGTATTGGTAAGACCATCGAAGCTGGATTAATAGCTCGTGAATTGCTAGACCGAGGTGAAGTTAAGCGAATTGCAGTACTGTGTCCACCACACTTATGCGATCAATGGCAGCAGGAATTACGTGAAAAGTTTCATATTGATGCCGTGGTTGTGCGTTCTGGCACTGCTTCTAAGTTAGAGCGGAATATACCAAATAATGACAGTGTTTTTAGTTATTATCGCCACCTGATTGTGAGCTTAGACTATGCCAAAGCAGAACGTCGTCGCGCCAGCTTTATAACTCACTGTCCTGACTTAGTAATTGTGGATGAAGCACATACTTGCGCTCGTCCAAATAAAACTACTACATCCCAGCAGCAGCGACACCAGCTGATTACAGAAATTGCTCAAAAACAAGAACAACATTTACTGTTACTTACAGCTACTCCTCACAGTGGGATTGAAGAATCTTTTCTCTCACTTTTAGGTTTGCTGAAGCCGGAGTTTGAGCATTTCAATCTCAATAGCTTAACTGACAAACAACGTGACCACTTAGCCAATCATTTCGTTCAGCGCAGACGAGCAGATGTCAAGCTTTGGCTAGGGAATGAAACTCCTTTTCCTGAACGAGAGTCAAGCGAGGAATCATATAAGTTATCAAAAGAGTACAAAGAACTATTTGATGAAGTCTATGATTTTGCCCGTGGTCTAGTGAAAACGACTACGGCTGATATGAGTCATGCTCAACGTCGGGGAAGATACTGGTCGGCTTTGGCTTTGATTCGTTGTGTCATGTCTTCACCTGCGGCTGCGATCGCTACATTAAATCGCCAAGTTAGTAAATCAGGTGGCTCATTGACTGATTTGGATGAAGACTTGATGAGTTCTTATGTCCACGATCCTACAGAACAGGAACAAGCCGTTGACGCATCGCCAACTGTAGTAATAGAGCAGGGGCAGCAAAGTTATAAAGACGCAGATAAACGTAAGTTAAAAGCTTTTGTGCAATCAGCAGAGAAGTTACAAGGTGGCAAAGACCAAAAACTGCAATCGTGCATCGCTACAGTAGAATCTTTGCTCAAAGACGAGATGAACCCTATTGTCTGGTGTCGCTATATTGCTACTGCAAATTATGTAGCTGATGCTCTCAGGCAAAAGTTACAGAAGAAAGGTAGCCAAATTCGGGTAATTGCCATTACTGGAGAACTTTCAGAGGATGAGCGTGAAATTCGCCTAGAAGAGTTAAAATCTTATCCCCAACGAGTGCTAGTTGCTACAGATTGTTTAAGTGAAGGGGTAAACCTGCAAACGCACTTCAGTGCAGTAATTCACTATGATTTACCCTGGAATCCTAATCGGTTAGAACAACGCGAAGGACGTATCGACCGCTACGGACAAACAGCAACTAAGGTAAAAGCCTGCTTGCTTTATGGTCGAGATAATCCTGTTGATGGTGCAGTTCTCGATGTTCTGATTCGCAAAGCTGTGCAGATTCACAAGTCTTTAGGGATTACAGTTCCCGTACCAATGGAAAGCACTACTGTAGCAGAAGCAGTATTTAAATCACTGTTTGAAAGGACTACAGAAGTTATCCAGTTATCACTGTTTGATTTTCAGGAAGAATCTGCGGTTGATAAAGTACATAAGAATTGGGACAACGCAGTAGAACGCGAAAAAACTAATCGTACCCGTTTTGCTCAACGTGCCATTAAGCCAGAGCAAGTAGAACAAGAACTCATCGACTCTGACCAGATTTTAGGGAATGAACAGGATGTAGAGCGATTTGTCATCTCTGCTTGCGATCGCATTTCTTGTTATTTGATCAAGAAAAAGCAGGGATGGTTATTACCGCAGCCACCAGATTTCCTCAAGTCAACGTTAGGCGATAAGTCTCGTTTACTTACATTTACTACCCCAGCACCAGAAGGTGTGGAATATGTAGGGCGAAATCACCCTTTAGTAGAAGGTTTAGCGCAATACATTTTAGAAGATGCACTTTCTCTGGCGGTTGAACCAATCGCAGCAAGATGTGGGTTCACTACGACTAATGCTGTTCAAAAGCGCACGACTTTGCTGTTAGTACGGTTACGGCATTTGCTAGACAGTTCTAGGCGTACTACAGAGACAAAAAATACTACATTACTAGCAGAAGAATGTGCAGTTATCGGGTTTACTGGTTCACCTTCTAGCCCTAATTGGTTGCCGCAGTTAGAAGCAACTAGAGTATTACAAGAAGCAAAGCCAGTCAGCGATGCTGGTAAAGCTATCAAGCAGGGAGAAATTGCTGAATTACTTCCCAGACTAGAAGAACTACAGCCAGATTTAGAAAAGTTTGCAGGCCAAAGAGCAGAAGAATTATTACAAAGCCATAAGCGGGTGAGGGACATCACCAAAGAAGGTCGAATCCGCGTTACTCCGCAATTGCCGATGGATGTTCTCGGTGTTTTTATTCTCCAACCCGGACGCAAGTAATTTTTTATTTTTAATTATCTAGATATGAAAACTACATTAACTGCACTTCAAATCGAAGGAAATCTACTAGCTCCAGATATGACTGCCCAAATGTTAGAAGGCAGTATCAAAGGGCAATCACCTGAAGACTTTGGGTTTAACAAAACTGACAAATTAGCAGATGAAATTGCTACTGCTTGGGGCGATGCTAAAGCATATTGGGCAGCATTCCAACGGGCATTGGCAAGGCTAGATGAAAATAACTCGGCTACAAGTATTACTCGTGAATTATGGGCAGTGCCATTATTACAGAGTCTAGGTTATGACCCCGTATATACTGCAACTGCCGAGGTAGTGGAGGATAAAACTTATGCAATTTCCCACCGTGCAGAACCGGGGGAAAATAAACCACCCATCCACATTATTGGTTGTCGGCTAGAAGTTGATAAACGTCCTCCTAGTGGTAATCCCCGGCTATCAGCACACGCACTGGTGCAGGAGTATCTTAACAAGACAGAACATTTGTGGGCGATCGCTACCAATGGTTTTCGTTGGCGGTTACTGCGCGATTCTTCGCTGATGACTCGCCTTACTTACGTTGAATTTGATTTAGAGCAGATTCTTAACGGCGAGAACTTTGCTGAGTTTGGATTATTTTATCGCCTGTTTCATCGTTCCCGCTTGCCTGAAGGTGTGGATGATGCAAACAAGTGTTTGTTGGAATATTATCACCAAGAAGCACTGCAACAAGGGGGACGGGTACGCGATAAACTTCGGGATGGGGTAGAAAAAGCATTAATTGGGCTAGGGAATGGTTTTCTACAACATCCCGCAAATGAGCATCTTCGACAAAAGTTTGCAGATGGCAGTTTGAAAGATATTGATTACTACCGTCAATTGTTACGGTTGATTTATCGCTTACTATTTTTGATGGTGGCAGAGTCCCGTAATTTGCTATTCGTTACAGATGATTTAGAACAAGTTCGGATCTACCGTGAATACTACAGCATTGAGCGACTGCGAGAGTTATCCGAACGTCCCCATTGGCGGCGGGAAGGATTTCAAGATTTATGGCAGGGTTTGTGGGTTACTTTCTTACTATTTGATGAAAACTGGCGCGGAGAGGTATTAGGGTTATCTCCCTTAAATGGTGACTTATTCGGTTCTACAACTCTACCAGCGTTAGAGAATTGTGCAATTGACAATTATGATTTACTTCTTGCTATTCGCCAATTATCGCTGTACCTAGACAAGGCACAACTGCGGCGGGTGAATTATGAATATCTTGACGTGGAAGAGTTGGGCAGTGTTTATGAAAGTTTGCTTGATTTTCATCCCCAAGTAGTACAGAAGCAGGGCAAATACGAATTTGCGTTAGTGTTTGGTAGCGATCGCAAAACTACTGGTTCTTACTATACCCCACCACAACTAGTACAGCAGCTAATCAAAACTGCGCTAGAACCTGTCATTGAAGATAAATTAGCTCAAGTTCGTAGCCAAGCTTCTACACCATCCAGCCCGGATGAACTAAAGCATAATTTAGAAAAAGGTTTACTCAGCCTCAAAATTTGCGATCCTGCTTGTGGTTCTGGACATTTTTTATTAGCAGCAGCGCGTCGTGTTGGTAAGGAACTTGCTAAAGTACGCACTGGGGAAGCAGAACCAGGAAGTGAACCTTTAAAATTTGCGATGCGAGATGTTATCCAAAATTGTATTTATGGGGTGGATTTAAACCCCTTAGCAGTAGATTTGTGTAAGGTAGCATTATGGATTGAAGGCTTTCCAGGTAAATTACCACTTAGCTTTTTAGACCACAGAATTAAATGCGGTAATTCCCTTGTTGGAGTTTCGGACATTAACTGTCTGGATGAAGGAATACCCGATGAAGCGTATAAAGCTGTGACTGGGGATGATAAGAAGTTAGCTACACAGCTTAAAAAGCGTAATAAGAAAGAACGCGAAAATAAAGGACAATTATCTATAAGTGAAACTTTAGAACCTAAACGAACACACTATGCAGAAAGTGTGCGGGAGTTAGGTAATATTGCTGAATTAACTCCGCAGCAAGTAAGAGAAAAGCAAGAACGATATCAACAAACTCGTAGAGATTCAGAATGGTGGCGTGATTATTCAGCCTGTAATTTGTGGACTGCGGCATTTTTTATTCCGTTAACAGAACAAAACTTACAGTTATTACCGACAACAGAAACGTTAATTCAGCTTTTACGTAGCAGTTTACCAAACCAAATAATAGTAGATGCAGCAAATCAGTTAGCTGAAGAAAAACATTTTTTTCACTGGTGTCTAGAATTCCCTGAAGTATTTGAAGTGGGTGGTTTTGATTGTATATTAGGTAATCCGCCTTGGGAACGTATTAAGTTACAAGAAAAGGAATTTTTTGCTTCTCGTAGTGCTGCAATAGCAAATGCTGTAAACAAAGCAGCACGGGAAAAGTTGATTAAAGAATTACCAAATAAAAATCCTGAGTTAGCACAAGCTTGGGAAGAGACTAGGCATGATGCAGAAGCACAAAGTAAATTTATCCGCGAATCAAGTAGATTTCCACTGACTGCTGTGGGAGATATAAATACTTATGCTGTGTTTGCTGAGACAACAAGAAAGTTGATTTCAGCCAATGGAAGGATTGGTGTAATTATTCCTACAGGAATTGCTACTGATTCAACTACTTCAGCATTTTTTCGAGATTTAGTTGAATCATTAAGCCTTCAAGGAATAATAGGTTTTGAAAATGAAAGATTTTTATTCTCAGGAATTGATCACAGAGTATCCTTTTGTATGATTTTTCTTGGTGGAGCAGAATGTAAATTTAGCAAAATGAACTTCTCGTGGTTTGGTTGGAATATTTCACAAGCAACTCAAGCTGATAGACAAGTAACTTTAAGCAAATCGGACTTTAACAAAATAAATCCTAATACATTTAACTGTCCGATTTTTCGTACTAACGCAGATGCTGAACTAACTAAGAAAATTTATCACAGGATACCTATTTTAGAAAATGAAGTTACAGGTATTACACCTTGGAATATTTCATTTATACGTATGTTTGATATATCAAATGATAGTCATTTATTTAAAAACAAAGAAGAAAATGGATTACTTACACTCTATGAAGCGAAGATGTTTTATCAATTCGATCATCGTTACTCAAGTTATGAAGGAGCAACTCAAGCTGATTTAAATGTTGGTATATTACCAAAGCCATCAGTAGAAGCTAAACAAAATCCTCATTTTTTTGTTAAGCCTCGTTACTGGATCAACAAATCTGAGATAGAAAATCGGTTAGATAGTAAATGGGAACAAGATTGGCTGTTAGCATTTAGAAGTATTGGGCGTTCAAATAATGAACGAACTGCTATTTTTAGTGTTTTACCTAAAGTCGCTGTAGGGCATAAAGCACCACTTACATTAGTTAATAAAATTTTTATTCCATTAATTACTTGTTTATTAGCTAACTTCAATTCCTTAATATTTGATTATGTAACTAGACAAAAAATGGGTGGGACTGACTTTAGTTATTTTATTCTTAAACAACTACCTGTTATTCCTCCAGAAGCATATACTCAAGCAAATATTGAGTTTATTAACACTCGTATAATCGAATTAGTCTACACCGCCTGGGATATGCAACCCTTCGCCAAAGACATGGGATACAACGGCGAACCCTTTATTTGGAACAGCAATAGACGTGCATTATTAAAAGCAGAATTGGACGCATATTACGCCAAACTCTACGGACTTACCCGTGATGAACTGCGGTATATTCTTGACCCTGCGGATGTATATGGTGAAGACTTTCCTAGCGAAACATTCCGTGTCTTGAAGAATAACGAAATTAAGCAGTTTGGGGAATATCGTACACAAAGATTAGTTTTAGAGGCATGGGACAGAATGTTTGGATAAGCTAAAATATTATGTTTATTTGCTCACTTGATTAAATTTCAACTTTTTTCTATGTTTAACAACAACGATCTTATAGAGAAAAATAAAGAACTCAAAGAACAAATAAAAAATTCTAGAGATGCTTATCAAGCTAGATTCATCCGCAATCAGTACACAAATAATCTCATCATAGCTTTATCACTTATATTAAAAGTTCTAATTGCCGTAACTGGTACTAGCCCAGCTTTTAAAGATGCTAAAAACCCTTGGGCTGCTCCACTTGGAGTTTCAGCCTCAGCTTGGTTAGGGCTAATATCAACTGCACTTGTAAGTATTCAAAGACTTTACAACATTCAAGAAAAAATTGCTTTCTATCCTGCTTATATAGTTAAAGCTGAAGAACTACTTGAAGATTTTAATGCTATTACAAACCAAGAAGAACTAGAGTCTGTACGCAAGCAATTTAGACAAATGCGTGCAGATGAGGCACTCAAGCGACCTATAGAACGTTCAAATATTTAAAACTCTAAAAATAATGAAACTCCCAATTAAACTTCAGGACTTATTACAGCAAAATGAAAGTGCAATTGTAGCA
This sequence comes from Nostoc punctiforme PCC 73102, assembly GCF_000020025.1. GTDB lineage: Bacteria > Cyanobacteriota > Cyanobacteriia > Cyanobacteriales > Nostocaceae > Nostoc > Nostoc punctiforme. The sequence goes on from NC_010632.1 coordinate 91,007, forward strand.
GCCAGCACGTTTCTTAGCCAAAAACTAGCATTGTTAGATTGTACAGGTGTGGTAACTGTCACTTCTGAACAATTAGCTCTGTTATTTTCTAGCATTCCTGAAGATTGGGATTTCCAAGAATTTGAAGAACTTCTCAACATATCTACTGTTAATCCTATTTTCTATCACCAACTGCAAGAATGGATTAATCAGCGATTAGGAAATACTCAAGCCGAACCTCCAAGTACGAATGAAGAATTAGCAAATACTAACGATCTCGATATTTTTAACTTCCGCAACGAGGTAATAGACGACTACCGCCGTTATATAGAAAGCTTTCTCAAAATCCGCGATCGCAAAGTCAAAGAATTTGTAGATGCAGAATTAGACAAGGGACAACTTTGGACTGATCCCTTAGTACAACTCAATCCCAGTTATAAAAAAGGTGCAACAGCCAAAGAATTAGTACAACAGCAAATTCTTCATCCAGACTCTGAGAAATACTTTTGTAGAAAAGACGGTACACCTTTTACTTTTCACTACCACCAAAAGCAAGCATTTGAAACTGCACAACGCCAACAACCTTACGTTGTTACCACAGGAACAGGTTCCGGTAAAAGCATGACTTACGTCGTGCCGATCTTTGATGATTTATTGCGTCATCCCGAAATTTTAGGAGTCAGGGCAATATTGGTTTATCCCATGAATGCCTTGATTAACTCACAAAAAGAAGAACTCGACAAATTTTTACGCCAAGTTCCGAATACTCATATTCGTGTTGAAAAATACACTGGGCAAGAAAGTTTAACCAGGAAAACCGAAATTCAAAACAATCCACCCCATATTTTACTCACCAACTATGTGATGTTAGAGTTAATGCTCTCACGCACTCACGAAAATAAACTGGTAGAGTCTCCCAATTTAAAATTCCTGGTACTGGATGAATTACACACCTATCGGGGACGACAAGGCGCAGATGTTGCTATATTGATCCGCAAACTCCGTCAGCGTAGCAAAAGTAATGACGAATTACTCTGCATTGGTACAAGTGCCACTATGTCAACGGTCGGTTCCCGCGAACAACGCCGTCAGGTTGTGGCAGATGTCGCTAGTAAGTTATTTGGCGTGGAAATTAAACCCAGTAATGTCATTGATGAAACCCTAGAACGTTCTATCCAACGTGTTGAACCCACTATTGAACAACTGTGCCAAGGAATCTTGGCAGGTTTACCAACCGAGTTAGAACAAACACTAACAGAATTCCGAAACCACTCCTTGAGCCACTGGATCGAGATGAACTTCGGTTTAGAAGAAAGAGAAGGGCATCTCGTTCGCCGTCAACCCATCAGCTTAGAAACAGGTGCAACTAAACTTGCCGAACAAACCCAGCTTGTAGAGGAAACTTGTTTAACAGTCCTCAAACAGATGTTCCTTTGGGGAAGCAAAACTAATGGACTTGCCTTTCGCCTACATCAGTTCATTTCTCAAGGGGGAAGCGTTTACGCCACTATTGAAAATCGAGACAAACGCCATTTAACCCTTGAAGGTCAATATACAACCACCGACAACCGCCTACTTTATCCCCTCGTTTTTTGCCGGGAATGCGGACAGGATTACTATGTCGTGCGCTACGATGCCGATAAGCATATTATCCTGCCCCAATTGCCCACTGCATTAGATATTAGTCCTGATGATGCAGATATTACCGAAGGTTATCTTACCCTCGATGAACCAGAACTGTGGGATACAAGCGATGAAGATAGACTTCCTGACTCTTGGTTTAGTGAAACCAAAAAGAAAGGACGGGTTGCCAAAAAAGACTTTGTACGGTTTATTCCTCGCAAACTCCAAATTCTACCTAATGGTAAAGTTACATCCTCCCTGTTGCAAGAAACCACTTGTTGGTTTATTCCCAAACCATTTTTAACCTGTCTCAACTGCGGTGTACTTCATGACAAAAAGCGAAACGAATTTGCTAAACTCTCTCGCCTCAGTAGTGAAGGACGCAGTACCGCTACCACTCTACTTTGTCTTTCTACCACTAGCCGCCTCAAGCAAGTATTTACAGGGGAAAAAGCCAAAGCTGCCAAAATCCTCAGTTTTACCGATAACCGTCAAGATGCGTCTTTACAAGCGGGGCATTTCAATGATTTTGTCCAAACCAGTTTCTTACGGGCTGCACTTTTAGGAGCAATTCAAGCCAAAGGGAAACTCACCCATAGCGAATTAGCTAGTGTAGTCGTCCAATACATGGGAATTACTCAAAACGACTATGCCAAACAAGCAGCAGAATTTGGTGTCGGGAAGCGTCGCAATGAAGAAGCCTTTCGTAAACTGATTGAATATCGTCTTTACGAAGACTTGCGTCGGGGGTGGCGCATTGTTCAACCCAACCTCGAACAGTGTGGACTGTTGATAATTGAATATGACGGACTTCAAGAAGCCTGTGCTGACAACAACCTTTGGCAAAAACACCGCCATCCTCTTTTACTACAAGCTACTCCGCAACAACGTTTCATCATTACCCAAGCATTCCTCAACCATTTGCGACGAGAATTGGCAATTGATGCCAAACTTTTACAGCCAGATCAGAAAGATTCACTCAAAAGCGAAGTCATTCAAGCTCTTAAAGAACCTTGGGTATTCGATGAGAACGAATATTTATACTTAGCAACTTGGGCAACTATTAGCACTGGTGGTAATGAAAAAGCGAAAGTTAAACTTACTACTAGAAGTAAGATTGGACGATTTTTGCGATCGCCAAATACATGGTCGCTCCGCAGCCAACTTTTAACAGATGTAGAGTTCAACAGCTTAATCACTACTTTAATTGATGCTTTGTGTGATGCTGGCTACCTAGTGCAAGAAAAATCTGAGGTACAGCTACGCATAGACTCACTATTATGGAAAGCAACCAATCTCAAGGAAATCCCTACCGATCCCTTAACATCCCGCCGCTTGCAGGGTAACGATAAACCCAATATTTCGGTTAACCAATTTTTCCAAGGTTTTTACCAAACCAACGCCTTGCAAATCCAAACAATGGAAGGGCGAGAACATACCGGACAGGTAAGCAACAAAGACCGTCAAGAACGGGAAGAAAAATTCCGTCAAGGACAATTAGCTGCATTGTTTTGTTCTCCAACAATGGAATTAGGCATCGACATTTCCGACCTTAGCGTTGTCCATCTCCGAAACGTTCCTCCCAGCCCCGCTAATTACGCCCAACGTAGCGGTCGTGCTGGTAGAAGCGGACAGCAAGCTTTAGTCATTACTTATGCTTCCATTGGTAGCGGTCACGATCAATACTTTTTCAAACGACAAAATCAAATGGTTGCTGGGGTAGTTGCTCCACCAAAATTAGAATTGGCCAACCAGGATTTAATTAAATCTCATGTTTACTCGATTTGGCTGGCACATACTGGGGTTTACTTGGAAGATTCCATGAATAAAATCTTGGATTTAGAATTAGAAAACTATCCCCTCAAAGACAGCATTCGCCAACAACTTACCCTGAGCCAAGCCAAATTAACCCAATGTCTGCAAGCTGCCCAATCTATCTTCTCAGACTTTTTCTGCCAAGAGGATCTACAAAAAGCTTCTTGGTATTCTGTAAATTGGTTACAGAATACCATCGAAAATGCTCTGAATGCTTTTGACCGTGCCTGTAAGCGTTGGCGAGATTTATATATAGAGTCAGTTAAACAGTTAGAATCTGCCCGTCGCACTATTGACCGTTTTGCTAGAGGTGATATTGCCCAGGAAGAACGTAACAATGCCGAAGCTCAGGCACGAGAAGCACAACGACAAATTGATTTACTCGTAGGACACAGCCAAGGTAAGAGTAATTCCCAGTTTGAATTTTATCCCTATCGTTACTTTGCTGCCGAAGGGTTTTTACCAGGGTTCAACTTCCCCCGTCTGCCAGTCCGAGCATTTATTCCGGCTGGTGAAGGTGGTGAATTCATCTCTCGCCCTCGCTCAATGGCATTACGGGAATTTGCTCCCAATAATATCCTTTACTACGAAGGTAGTAAATTCATGGTGGCCAAAACAAAAGTTCCCGTTGGGGGCATTGAAGGCGAGTATAAACGGGTGAGTGTCTGCGCTAACTGCGGGTATTACCACGACGGCGATTTTCGTGACACTTGTGAAAACTGCGGTGCAGAAATTAAACCTGATGCTCATGGCAATGTAGCCAAATTGACTCGTGTACTGCCAATGGAAACTGCGATCGCTCGTCGTCGAGAACGCATTACCTGCGATGAAGAGGAACGGCTCAAGTACGGCTACAACATCACCACTCATTTCCGCTACGCTAGCCAAAAGCGGGAATCAGCTATTGTTCAAGCTGCTGACGGTACGCCATTGTTCAAGTTAACCTATGGAGCTACAGCTACCATTTGGCGAATTAATCGGGGACTGAAGAAGAATAGAGAAGAACGAGGATTTAAGCTCAATCCAACAACGGGTGTATGGGGCGACCATAAAAATCCACAGGCTCAACAGACACCCGATAGCTTGCATACCGAAGTGAATTTAATGGTCGATGATACTTGCAATATCTTGATTGTTGAGCCATTAAATGTTCCTGTTGAGGATAGAGAAGCTTTTATTGCCACCCTGCAATACACTTTGGAAACTGCAATTCAAGCCGTTTACAAATTAGAAGCTGATGAACTCGACTCCGAACGACTAGGCGAAGGCAAGTATTTACTGTTCTGGGAAGCTGCTGAAGGTGGTGCAGGTGTACTCTCTCAGCTATTAGAAAAACCAGAGGCATTTAGAAAAATTGCTGATGCAGCTTTCGACATTTGTCATTTTACACAACCTAAAGACAGTTGTATTCAAGCTTGCTATGAATGTTTGCTTTCTTACCGCAATCAATTTGATCATGCACTGATAAATCGTCATTTAATCAAACCTTGGCTTGACCTCTTACTGGAGAGTAGCGTTATTACTCAAGTCAAAGGGCTTTCTCGCGATCAGCAATATCAAAAATTGCTGGAACAGACAGATCCTAACTCTGATTTTGAGCGTGTGGTTTTGCAAGAGATTTATCAACGGGGCTACAAATTACCCGATGCCGCACAGCAATTTATTCCAGAAGCAAACTGTAAGCCAGATTTTGTTTATGAGGAGGAGGCGATCGCTGTTTTTTGTGACGGTTCTGTTCATGATAGCCCCGATCAGCGCAAGCAAGATAAAATTGAGCGCGATAATCTTAGGTATAATACTGGCTATACTGTGCTGACATTACGTCATGATGAGGATTGGCAAACAAAATTGGATATTTTAGCGGGTCTATAACCTATACTAAATTCTGTTATTTCTACTTGATAAAAAGTTTTTAGCCAAATCCACGATTGGAACTACTTGAATTTCTAGTATTCCCACTTGCTTTGATTTTTACAATGTGGATTGTCTCTGCCATAACTTGACCATTCTTTTCGATTTGACAGGTCATGCGGTGATTACCTTTATAGGCTGTGCTTGTCCACTTTGTGGTTGCGCTATCGCTGCTTTCCCAACAAAGCTGTTCTGCCTCTTGTGCTTCATCTCCTTCGTTATTAACGATCCATCGTACACTATAGGGCTGTGGTACATTTGTTGACACGACAGTAAATTTGAGTGCAACACCTTTCGGTAAGATAGAGCTTCCACTCAAATAGTGCTTATAAGTCGGCCCATTTTCATATTTGGCGAGATCACAACGAATTGTTAGATTGTATCTTGCTATAGCAATTACATCGCCAAAGTCAATAACCTTTTTACTCTCTTTCGCCACCCAAAATTGATGGTTAAAAACCCAATCCCAAGCCGAACGTGCTTTTTCTCTTGTACATGAATGGTTAAATAATACCTCAAGTTTATCAATTGCAACTTTAAGATTATCCCGAAGCCGAATAACTTGATTTAATATTTCAGTTTTACCAGTTAGTTCCTGTGACTTATCAACTGGATTGTACACTTTACAAGAGACTGTTAACCGATTATGTAAAGCTACCATAGTGTCGTAAAGTGCAATATCGTCACGCTCACCGTTCGGTTTGTAAACTCCTGACTCAGCTATTAGTGTTGAGACAATCATGCCACCAGGTAAGCTCCAAGAGATTCGGGAACGGCAAAACCATTTTAAAAAACGTACAATACGACGCATTTGCCCTTCTTTAACTTTGGGGTAATACCCAAGTATAAAATTGGCTTTTGGGCTGAATGTGTCAACACATTCAGCAAACCAATTATTAATCTGCATTGGATCTCGGCGTTTCCACTCTGTACTGGCGTGTTCGATACGTTTTATGCCAAATTCATCTATATAGGTACGGTAGATTGCAAAGTCAATATGGTAGCCTTCTGCATACCAAACTGTAACTGCATTAGTACGAGCCTCTGGTTCTTTTGTAAAATTAGTGCAGCGTTTATATAAAGCGTCACGTACACGTTGGCGTGCTTTGAGTGGGTTTTCTGGTATTTCGTCTCTATGAAAAATTAGAGCAATATCAATATCGTAGTCATTATCATTATTTGGATCTTTATTAAGAGTATGCATGGCATAGCCACCTTGATTCTTAGAATCATAGGGATGTGGATGTAGACAATTAGTTTCTTTTTTAAGATCGTCTAATCCATTTTTAAGTCTGGTAATATTTAGATCCCGATAGCCAGCAAGCTGTTGTCTTAGTTCTCCTCCAAGACGAACATGATGGTCATAAAAATACTGTAAATCATTGGATATGTCATACATGAACATATAATTTTATTCCTGAGCATTACTAATAATTGGAGTAGTCCAGACAACTCTAGATTCAGGGGAATTACTACCATTAATCTTTATGCCCCAGGCATACCGAGGTTGTGTATGGGCTGTGTAATTGTAAACGATAACCTGATGATGAATAGTTCTACTGATTCTGCGTCCAAGACTAAAACCAAGGCTAACGGGCCCTGTGTAAAAGATATGCACGACAAGTGATTTATCAAGACGGTTATGCAAATCATCAAGTACCTGTCGAAAAGCTTGGCAGATTTTGTTTACCTGGCTATAATGACTAATTGCATCAATTCGTCGCTTCCCAATTTGAATCAAAATATCTTCATAGGGCTGAGATAATACATCATCTACATCACTCTTTAAGATGTCAAACGAAATGGCAATTCTGATAGCAACTGCAACAGGATTTTTTACTCGTGAGATAATAACATTTAACTCTATCTCTGGACTATCGCTACTTGCAAGTTGATACCAGCAATTTGTATTACGATCTAACTCAAATAAAAACACCTTAGGCCAGGTTGAAAAAGCATAACCTACACAGAACTGAAGTGGAATGTGAACAATACCGTAGTAACCGATTTTTCCTTCTGAGTTAGCTTTGAATAATTTTAAAAAACCATTTATAAATTTGTCATTTTGTTTTACAGCACTACTAGGATCGCAAATGCCACCTATATAGAAAGATGACTGATCAAACTCTATATGTTGAATTTTATAATCTCGAATGTTATGTGGTAAATCTTCTTTTGAAATAAGACCAGTTAGCAGTTCAAATGAATGGTGACGAATAGCAAAGAATGTTCGCTGCGAAAACTGGACATTTGAGTTAGATATTATTAATTGGTCTTCTTTTTTAAAAGTTCCATATCGCAATTTGATATCGTACCTTGGCACTGGATTATTTTTATCGCTCCAACGAGCATCCGCAGACCAAGCCCCGTCAGCCTTCTCTTTCTTTCGTGTCTCAACCGTCATCACTCCGCTTTCTGGGTCAAGAGTTAGCAAGTTGTACTGAAGTGGTATACCTGTAACCTGCTCCTTAGCAGGTGCGCCAAAAGTTCCAGCAGCAATAATTTTGATACCACGTCGTGTATCGTACTGAAAATTCTCGTCTTTTGCTTCATGGATGTGTCCGTGAATCCCAACTTGGAAATCATTAACTGCTAACTGTTCTAGAAAAGCTGTATTTTTCATTGACTCAGCACCATTAACTGGATGATGCCAGACAGCGATTTTCAGCCAGCCGTCGTAGTTTCCTGTAAGAATTTGGTCAAGCGCACTGGAGATTGCATTAGGATGAATACCAGCGCGATTTCTATATTCGTGGTCAATCTCCCAACAGGAATTAAGCCCTAAAAAGAGGATTTTATCTTCAGGACAAAAGTGAATAATTGCTTGCTGGTCATATTCTTGAGGATAAGGTTTATTGTAAATTTTTTTATAAAAGCGATCGCTAAAATATTCAAACCGTTTTTTATACTCACTCTCATCACAAATTAATGCGCCTGCACTACCTGCATCAATATATTTTCCTTGTGGTAAGGGATTAGGTAGTTTGCGCTTCGGAACGAAAGTATAAGCAGTTTCTGATAATTCCCAGTTGAGGTCATGGTTTCCAGGAACTATAACAATCCGGCTAGGGTCAAGCCCGTAGCGTTTGACCAGTTTATCAACCAGTTCAAAAGCTGCATCGTATTCCTCTTGTGTTGAACGATTGGCGATATCGCCGGAAATTACCAAGTAGTTAAGCTGTTTTACATTAAGATTTTGGGTCAGGTCGGTAGCCAATTGCGTAAAGTAGCGTTGTGCTTGCGCTGTAGTCACTAAATGAATATCGGATAGATGGAGAATGCGTATTTGCTTGTCTGCATTGTTCATGTATATTTCTTTATCATGGTAGAATGCGTTAACTTCTTCTTCAGTGCGTTTTTCTACTGTAGTCCTTAGTTCCTGTTGTTTTTCAGGTAACAATTCAGGTGGCAGTTTGTCTATTGCAGATGCGGCAATCTTACGCACATCAGTATCTTTATCATTTAAAGTCTTGATGATTTCTTGTATTGAGATATTGTCCTGAGATAATTCTTGATAAGACGGCTCTAACTCTTTCGCTAACTCTGTATACTTTCCACCCAAACGCCTCAAAACCTTCGCTGTAATTTGAGCAAAAGGACGAATAAAAATACTACTACTTGAACTATCTACAGCCAACGCTGGATTCACTAACATTGCTGTGAATTCATCAACAGATAATCCAGCCCGTTGCGCCAAATACTCCGAAAGCCTACGCAATACCTCAGTTGATTCTGTTAGCGGAACTGCATCAAGCAGCAAATCTCGTATACCCTCAATAAAATCAAATTGAATTTTATCGGTATCTACATTATCATTGACTAGCGATAAAGGTTTTAAGATGCCAGCTAACAATACCTCAGCTACATGAACTTGGCTCGACTTCTGTAGCATTGTCTGCTGTATCAATCTTACAATTGGTAAACTAATTGGGACAGCAGCCAAAAGTCCTGCCAGTTTCCTTGCCATTGGCGAAGCAGTGAGGCGAAAGCGTTGCAAACGTTGTTTGGCTGTAAGCTCGATGTTGGAATTTTCTGTTGATTCGCTACTAACATCAAGTATTTCTCCATCCAGTGCAAGCAAAAAACCTTTGGTTTGCACCTCTCCCGCACCTGCAACCATCCGCGTCCAATTTTTCAGCGATTCTGGTTCTAGCGTCACTACAGGGATTTTTAGCTTGTTTACAACATCGCTTTCATTAAGCAAATCCAACGCTGTCATGATTAACTGTTGGTTGGGGACTCCAGGAGCCAAACTGCGTAGTAAAATTGACTCGGCAAGACCCAAAGTGCTTCTTTCCCACAGCCACTCAGGTAATACTTGAATTATCGTTGTTGGGCTAGTATTAGCCCAAGCTGCTAAAGTTTTGGTAACAGCACCGTTATACCAAGCTGGGGAAACGCAATCGCTGATAATTATAAACAGCCGCCGACCGTTGGGATCAATTAGTTCTCTGGGGTTGTGTAACCTTTTTTGCCGAGATAGGTTGCCAGTTCTGGGACGCAGCCAAACTTTGCTATCTTTATCGGTAAATAATCCCCAAGTTCGCACGTCTCGAAAAGCACCATGTCTTTCCAGTAGTTGCTTAAATTCCTTAATGGTTTGCTGCCAGAGGAACATCGATGTTCCCTCGTCTATCACCAAAGCCACTTCTAGCCAGCGATCGCGTGCGGGACACATTACGGGTAATAAAAGCTTTTCTTCAGCAATGCGTTCTGCGGTAGCGATTTCGTCGAGGATAAATTCATTTCTGGAGGGAACTCGACGTTTTAAAGGTTTGAGGGAGCGGGATATTTCTAATTTGTTTCGTAATGCTTGAGCGGTAGGAACTTTAATGGGTAAACCGCTTGAGGTTTCGTTGTTATCCTGCGAAGATTGAGGATATACATTAGCATTAGCTTCAGTTTTATTGATAGATTTTGAGAAATTTATATTTTGCTCTAACGGTAATTGGGGTGAAGCTGAGACTGTTTTTTGAGTAGATGCAGAGTTTTGTTGTTGCGTTTCAGATACAGATGAGGACTGAGAGCTACGCATTTGCACAGCCAACCAGAGGATATCTGCAATTTCGGTATCGGTTAAATCAAACCCCAGGTTTTGAAAAGCACCAATTACCCTTTCAATCATATATCCTCTGCGCTTGTGAGATATTTCATTAGTGCATTGAGGAGTCGTTCTTTATCATCCCCGGCAGGACTCCTTTCACGGGTTACTAAATAAATAGCATTAAGCAACTGATCTGTTGCTAAATCGCCTGCATCGCTTCTGTCTCGACGCTTTACAAATTCACTAATTAAGACCTCTGCTTCTGACATTATCTCTTCCCCTAAATGTGCTTGCACAATTCTTTTTAATGCTGCTTCATCGGGGTTTTCCATTGTCAAGCGCAGACACCTCCGTAAAAATGCTGGAGGAAATTCCCTTTCTCCATTGCTAGTTAATAGCACAAAAGGAAATTGAGTACAACGCACCCGTCCTTTATTGATAGTGGCAACATTACCATCATAAGTGCGTACTTGTACCGTCTGGTATTCTTGGGGTAATCTGGCTAATTCGGGTATTTCAAATTCACCTTCCTCAAATATATTGAGTAAATCATTCGGTAAATCAATGTCACTTTTATCAATTTCATCGATTAGCAAAACATGAGGATGAGATGATGGTAAAAGTGCTGTTCCCAAAGGGCCAAGTTGAATATATTTACCAATATTTTTGGTATTATCCTTGCCTTGAGAATCTTGTAGACGAGCGATCGCATCATAGCGGTAAAGCCCTTCTTGCAGAGTTGAGCGGGTGGTGATGGGCCATTGCAGTACAGAACCTAGTTGGAGTTCGTCAGCAACTTTGTAAGCAAGAGAGGTTTTACCAGTCCCCGGTTTTCCAGTCACCAGCAAAGGACGGCGCAGGTAAAGTGCTGCATTTACAAGCTCAATTTCATTACGACGAACTTGAAAGGTTTGTCCACGCTCCTTCTCCTTGGCATCCCCAAACTCACGCCATTTTGGTGGTTTTGGAAGATTCTTGATTCCATCATGTGGTGAGTCTGTACCTTGGAAAATCAGCCAATCGCTCATTGCTTACTCCTAAATTATGATGAAGAAAACTTCAATGCTGGGTTTGGCGGTATTCGATTGGGGTCATCCCACCATAAGACTAAATGATTACCCAAGTGCATTTCATGGTCAGATCCTAAACGACGTTGTTCTCTAACGCAGGTGGACAGTTCGTGCAATGGTTTTTTTAGTAACGCATCAAAGTGTTCAGGATTTTTGAGACTGTTTAGCTCACAACGTGACCAAATTATAATCGGTGTCCCAGCACTGTGGATTGCACTAAGTAGACCACTTCGCTCTGAGTCTGATAAATCACAGCAGATTTTAAGAATAATTTTCTCAAATAGCATATCTCTCAATTTTTTGGGATCAAAACGAGCTTGAGAAACTGTTATAGCCTGCTCATAACAGGGAGGAGCTTGCCAAGTTAGTCGAACATTTTCCCAATTTCTGCGCCAATATGAACTTTGCTGTGTGCGTAATTTTTTCAGTCGATCGTAGGAACGCACTACAACCCGAAAATCCTTACCAATAGTGATATTACAATCTTCGTCATCCTTATATTCCCATTTTTCCACCTCATCACATAGGTGATCGCGCGGTAGAAAAATTTCAATAGTTAACTCTGTCGGTTGTCCTTGCAAGTATTCCTCAAAACATTGCTGGAGCAATTTACTGAGCAATATTGGTAATTTCTCCGGCACAAGTATAATTTCTGGCTGTTGCTCGTCAACAGTTAGAGGTTTAAAACGTTCCCAAGTATCTTCAATTGTATCGTCAGGAATAAACCAAGCTTTGACATATAATTCTCTGCTTCCTTCTGGTCGAAGTTGAATGAGCAGATAGGAATGCAGTGATTGTACGGATGTAGTTTTACTACTAGCTTCAAAAGATTCATTAGTTAATATCTGTTTGAGTTTTTGGCGGATAGTTTGAGGAATATTGTTGTCTTGAGTTAGCAAACAAATAAATTTTAATAAAGCAGAATTATTAGGGTTTGAGTAAGGAATTTCTTCTAATTGCTCAAGTACATCATTAACGTCTTTAGGTTTGTCTCTCCAGTCGAACCATCCATCAGGAGCGATTTTAGAGAAAGCTTTATTTATCGCATCATCATCTGAAATATTTAAAAATAAAAGATTTATTTGGTTTTTAATATTTTGTTGTGTAATATCTCTTGTGGTTAAGTTTCCGCCCACTAGTAAATCTTTTAAAATGTCTTGTTGGCTTTCTAAACTTAGTTTTTTCTCGCTCATTGTTGATAAGCTATTTATAGGTGATTAAATAGTTTGATTGGGATTAGGCTTAGGCAGATTGCTCATACTTTATCGGGTTTATGTAAAATTTTTGTAACTAATAGTAAATCTAGATGAAATTATAATTATGAAAATAGACAATCGTATTTTTTACTAAAACACTATTTTATCCGACATTTTCTCAAAAAAAGCTATATTTTAAATACTTGAAATTTTATACTTATTTATTTGTAAATGGAGAATAAAACATGATTGACCCAGTATCCCTTGTTGCTGGAGTAGTGACAACTGTTCTTCTGCCAAAAGCTTTAGAGAAAGTAGGCGAGAAAATTGGCGAGACTGCCTGGGATAAAAGTGCAGAAGCTATCCAGAATGTACGTGAAACAGTCCAAGCGAAGTTGCAAACTGCCGGGACTACTGGATTGCTAACACGAGCAGAAACCAACCCAAATGAAGTAAATACGCAGGTCTTGCAAGCGGAAATTGTAACTCAGATGCAGGAAGACCAAGATTTTGCAACGAAGTTACAAGAGCTAGTTAAGCAAATGCAATCCCAATCTCCGACTGTACAAGTAATTCTGAAGGAGCTTCGAGTTAGGGGTAAGGTCGAAATTGGTAATATTAAACAAATCAATGAGGGGCAAAGCAATGCTCAACAGAAGTTTGGTAAGAATTGGCAAGTAGGCGGAGATGTTAAAGTTGGGGATGTAACCCAGGAAAACCGAAGTGTCTAATGATCAGTCGGGAGAAAATCAACAGCCGAACCTTAGTACATTGTTACAAAACCGAATGGCACGCCCCTTAAAGCTAAATCGACTATAAGACCTATGGGTGTGGGGTTTAGTAATAAAGGAATTTATTAAGGTTGCACTTAATTTTGGCTTTTCTGATTTTTTTCCTACACCCTGCACCCAACCGTCTAAACTTAGCTACAGCAAGAGTTTCACATTTTCAAGCGGGATATACCTTTTCGCCTGCAACCCTGCCCAAACCTTTGATGCCGCAAGGTGTTTATCACCACTGCTAAATCTGGAAATTAAAACTCCTAAAGGCTTTCAGTGATTGGCCTCTCCCAAAGTTACAGAAGAGGGCTAATCGCTAATCCCATATTCCCGCTCAATCAAACCCAACAACTTCTCCTCTACTGTAGTCAAATAAGGTCGCTTCAACTCACCCAGGTACTTCAACATAGTACTTGGTGCATCTTCTAAGCTTTCATTTTCCCGTAACCGACCAATGCGATCGCAAATCACTCGCATCTGCTCACACTCGGCAGGCAAGTAGTTGTACGACTTCAGGTATTGCAACCCAACTGTATACTCACCATCCCAGGTTTTGACGGTGCAGCTAAATTCATCCACATGGTTGACTATGCCCCAGCAGCCGCCTTTATTTCTGAGTTCGGGATTATCTTTGGCAAGAATCTGACAGACTTCGCACAGTTAATAAAGCATAGGTGATACCAAGACAAAGTAATACATTTTTCTGTAATTTACTTTGTATTATATAAGTAGCATAAGGAAAACTCTTATTCTTTCGTAACAAACCTGTGCCAGCTTTTACTTGATCGCGCTAAAAGGAGAGTGGTGATGAAAAAAGTAGCAGTGTTTGGCAATACTGGAGGCGGTAAATCAACTTTAAGCAAGAGATTATCCCAAGTCACTGGTTTACCACTTCACGTCTTGGACAAGATTCAATTTGAATCAGGAGGAACCCAGGTTCCAGATGAAGACTTTTTAAGCGCCCATCATCAAATTTTAGCTACTGAGCGATGGATTATTGACGGGTTTGGTTGTATGGAAACCCTCTGGTTACGGCTGGACAAGGCGGATACTCTAGTTTTTGTGGATCTCCCGCTATATCTGCATGGATGGTGGGTCACTAAACGACTAATCACTGGTTATTTTAAACCCCCAGATGGCTGGCCTTCTAATAGTCCAATTTTGAGGAGTTCCCTTAATAGCTACCGTGTGCTTTGGTTATGTCACAAATATTTGACCCCAAAATATCGTGAGTATATCAAACAAGCTCAAAGCATCAAGAGTGTTTATCACATTCGCTCGACTAAAGAAATTTCACAATTTTTTGGATTAATTGAGCGTCAGACTAACTTAAAAGATGGTGTATAAATCATGGAAATCCGATTTTTAAACACCCAGGATGTCGTCGTTTACCGCGAACTACGTCTGCAAGCATTAAAAGACTCACCCACGGCTTTTGGTTCCAGTTATGAGGAGGAATCGTGTTTTTCTTTGCCCGACTTTGCTGCCAGACTTCGCCCTCACAATGATCCTGCCAACAGTATTTTCGGTGCTTTTGGCAACACAGACAAACTTATTGGTATGCTCGGCTTCTCACGTGAGAACCGTTTGAAGCGTTTTCACATTGGTTCTCTGTGGAGTATGTATGTTTTGCCTGAGAATAGAGGGCAAGGCGTTGGAGCCGCGCTTCTTGATCGGGTATTATCCCATGCTCGATGCCTTAGTGGTCTGCGACAGATTTCCCTCACGGTCACTACAAACAATTTACCAGCCTGCTCTCTTTATCAGTCACGGGGTTTTGAGCGTTTTGGCAAAGAGCATAATGCTTTGTTTATTAATGGTACATATTTCGATGAGGAGCATCTGGTACTATACTTCAACCATGATGTCTAAGGGGAGCTTATTGCACACTGACTCTACAAAAATAGACATGGTTCTTAGAACTGTATCTCATCATATTCCGATTCCAGAACATTCAACAATTTTTCTTCCAACCCAGTCAAATAAGCCCGATTGAGCTTCCCTAACGACTCCAAAAACTTTTGTACCGATTCCTCTAGCCCACTCGAATACACCTGATTAATGCGATCGCAAATCACCCGCATCTGCTCACACTCCGCAGGCAGGTAATTGTAGGACTTCAGGTACTGCAACCCAACCGTGTACTCCCCATCCCAGATTTTGATAGTACAGCTGAATTCGCCCACATGGTTAACTATGCCCCAGCACCCGCCCTTGCCTCTAAGTTCGGGGTTATCTTTGGCTAAAATTTGGCACACCTCCCCGATCTGGTAGGTATTGGGTACTTTAGTGCGTTCCATTATCTGCTGCACCACATCCTTCACGATTCTACCACTTGGGACTTTACCCTCTGCTTGTTCTACCGCCTGCTGCCATGCTTCTGGCTGTTGTTGAGGTTCTAGCTTTGCCAGAGGGCGAACTTGTACTTCTGATGTAGGCAAAATTTGGGAACTATTAGTTCCCATTTCATGAGATTTTTCATTTTGGGAACTATTAGTTCCCATTTTTATGTTGTCAACTATCACTGAACCAGCTATTAAATAATTCACATGGCGGTAAGTGTATGCAAAGCGAAAACGGCAATATTCCTCAAAAGTTTTGTGCGTGGAACGATATAATCTGCGATCACGGAGTTCCATCAAAGCCTTTCCTGCTTCAAAAAACGCCCTTTCTACTTTGCGTTCGAGGCTGAGGCGATCGCGTTCTTCTGCCTCTGTTAGCTCAGGGACTTCAACAGCAGTAACAGTGATTGTTGCTGAAGCTGGGTTTTTTTCTTGCGAGATATCCTCAAGGTCTTGGTCATCTGGTGATGTGCTGTCACTGGATGCAGAGATGGTGGCTTTTTTGCGCTTACGGGTTGATTTGTCCATAAAGCCGCCTCTAGGCTGATATTTAAGCGGCTGACTGTCGATGCTCTACCAAATCAAGTAAAGGAGGAAATATTCGGGATTTATCACTAGAAACCAAAACAAACACTGCATTTGTCGAAAAAGGTTCTTGAATATAGTTGTAAAGAATCACAAATGCTCTGGTAGTTAGGTAATGAGCATTTCTCAGTAAAATCACAACTTTGCTTTCTTCTGACTCTGCTACCAAAGTTTTTACTTGCTCTATGAGCCTTTCAATATCTTGAGCTTCATAAGCACTGGCGGCCTCAAAATCTATTATTTGGTCACATATAAACGATGTCATTGCTTTGCCTCTGTATCTTCAATTTTCTCAAAAGTTCCATCAGCACGTCGCCGCCAACCATCCACAATTACATCATCTTCAGGATTACGAGGTTTTGAGGAATCACGCCAGTCGTAATCAACATTTTTATCGGACGATTCTTGCTTTTTGTCAGGTATTCTATCCTGATTAGATTCGTTCTGTTCAGTCATACCGTTTTTCTTGTCAATAGCAACCTTAGTCTCAGAATCATCCTTACTTGGCTATTGTGTAATTTTTTTCATGTCACACCTCTATTACCATCAATGACAATCATGTGTGCTTGACGTTTTGTTGGTTTTAGGGACTCACTTTTCCCTTCTACTTCCTCTGAAGCAGTCTTTAACACCTCATCATTTGATGAGTGTCCAGTTTTGTCATCAATATTGTTTGGTCGCCATTCCAAAATATCTCCAGGCTGACATTCAAGTACTTCACAAAATCTCCCCAAGGCATCAAATGTAATTGAGGCAGCTCTACCTTGTTCAATTTTTTGGATATTTTGCAAGCTGTAACCAGTTTTCCTAGCTAGTTCATTTTGAGACAAGCCTTTAGCTTCTCTCGTCTTTTTCAGTTTTACAAGCACAGGCATTTCCTAATTCTTACTCCTTAAAGTAGCACTACTTTCAGTTGGTTATCTGTGGTATGTATATCCATAAGTAATCTAAATAATTACTAAGAGTAGCATTACTAATCGTAATACAAAAGTCAGACTTAGACTATTGCTAACTACTCACAGTAGCGCTACTATAAGTAGTACATAAAGAAAAAGCAATACAAAAGACGACCGACTGAGCCTGAGAAACTTCCGCGATCGCCTTTTGTTCCACTCAATTATGGAGACTTCAATCATGACATATCCGAAATACACACAGCAAGCCCTCTCCCGCTATAACCTCCCCCGCCTCAAAAGAATCGCCACCGAACTTGGCGTTACACCTACTGGGGACAAAAGAGCGGCTGACACCTGGGTAAACGCAATCATCATCCATCAATCCACTAAGCTTCAAAAGGTTGACAACCAAGCCCTCGCCCAAGCCGAACTCGACAGCTACATCGCTGACCAAGCCCAAGCCATAGCCCCCGAACCCCTCACAATAGTCGAAATCTCGTTTGACCATCACGAATATTACGCTGATGACAAACTGGTAGCCAGCATCAGCCATGACGATAGCCACTTAACCCAACGCTGGGTAGTCATGATCAATGACAAAGAAATATTCCGTGCCAATACTCTAATGCATTGCGATCGCTTCATCTGCAATCATTATAAAGACGGCTCATTACCTGTGCAGGAAAAAGAAGCAACACCCTCCACGATCGAAAACCAAATTATGGCGCATATCTTCAACGAGTGCCAGAATTATGGGTTTGAAATTCTTGATGATGGCATTTACAACAACGGCGTGAAACTGGGGCAAGTCGGATGCACTGACGGGAACTGGTGGGTGAAAAGGCGTTATTCAGTCCAGCAGCAGTATTCTAACTCGGTGCTTGATGCTGTGCGATCGCTGTCAATGCTGGATGTGTCTAATGGTGGTAAATCCATTTTTGATGAATATATTTTAGACCAACCGTTAGAACAGCTAACTGGCGATAGATTGCAACGGCTGCTGGAGAGAGCAGAGTTAGTCACGGCGTAAGTCTTGGGCTTCGCTTGTGAAAAGGTTAAAGGGTAAGGGGGAAAGGTAAATTTCTTCATTCCCCTTTGCCCTTTCCCCCTTCCCCTAATCATTTACTCATTACAAATATGCAACCCACAGTCTCCATCCCCCAACACTGGGCATACCCTCGCTTTACTTTGGATCAGCGCACAGAACAAGGCACAATTCTAGGACTTTACTACTACCCATCTGGTACAGAGTTGGCTGAACAATTTGATGAAGGATGGCGTTATGTATTGATGCCTAACAAGAATTCTGACGAGATATCGTACTTGAAAGAGGATCAAATCCAGCCGCTCACGCCAGAAGAATTATTCCAGCAAATTACCGCAGAGATTGACTTTTATCAACAGCAAATCTCTATTCTGCAACAACAGTTAGTCGTATTAACCGGAGGTTTCACAAATGCCTAAGACGGTTGACCCCAGTTTTGACCGCAGAGCCAATCATTTGCTGCGTTCGATTCGACTTTGCGGTGGTTGTGTGCCTCTACATCGACTTCAGTTGCAATTCTCCGATTCAGTTATTCAAACACTACTGGATAAAGAACTGGTGCAAGTACAGAATACAGGACGCGGCTTTTTGTTGGAGATTGCCGAGGATTTTTAGATTCTTGACCTTATTGAGATTGGAATCAACGAGGAAAAAGCATGATTGACTACGTTAACGCTCTGAAAACAAGTTGGTATACCTCCCCACCTTGGGGTCAAAAAATTCCGCCTGTTGAGGTCAATTTATTAGAAAGGATCTACCTGAAAACCACAAGAACATTTGGTTACTGTTCTGGTATCCAGTGGAGACATGAATGCTGGCTTTATACACTCATCTGTGGTGATGAAATTGTCCACGCTACAGAATATCAAATCATTGGGACTGGTCAATTAGAAGCTCTCACGGTGCAAAAACCTGCTTTCATTTTAGGGCAGAATGTAATCCTTTGTTCTTATGGGGACGACACAAAACAACGACTGATTCTAGGGGTTGTACTTGTGGATAAGTTTTGGTTTTACCTTGTCGAATTGGTATCACCAACATTGACCGAAACACCGACTATACTTAATCGCTTCTCATTGGTTGGCGAAAAAAGTTTGGTGCGCGTGAATGCCTGAATTAATTAACTATTTTGTTCAATAACCAGGTAATGAATTATGTTGACACACTTATGGCGCAACTCAGAAATTCAGCAAATGCCCCAAGATGGAGAAATAGGAAAATACAGTATCCCAAAGGGCTATGTGAATGCAACCCAGATGTGCGCGGCAAATGGGAAACTTTGGGGACATTACAAAGAAAATCTACAAAAGCTTACTGGTTAGAGCTTTCTAACGACATCGGAATCCCGATATCGTCACTGATAATCGAAGTTGAAGGACGTGGAAGTATCCAAGGGACTTGGGTATATCCAGAGGTAGCAATCGATTTAGCTCAGTGGGTATCAATTCCATTTCGCATCTGGGCAAACAGAACCCTAATGAAGGTAATGTTCTCCAGTGAAGTAGAGCAAGAACCAATACCAGAGCAAGAGAAACCGCTAAAAGCATTAGCCCCATCCCATGAAGCTGCACAGTTAGCCCTGCTGGTGGGTGAATTTGCCGGATTAGAGAAATCCCTTACCGCGCAGTTAGCTGTTAACGCTGCCACTAAAGTCAACCCCGCACTCAAGCCAGCAGCCGATGAACTCAAGACTGCGATCGCAATTACCAATGTCAGCGATGACGCATATCTCAAGCCTACAGATATTGGCAAGAAAGTTGGAATGAGTGCGGTAGCTGTAAACAACCGGTTAGTCCATGCGGGTTTACAGTACCGTACTGATGACAAGAAAATTCCATATCGCCCAACCGAATCAGGTAAGGAATGGGGACGGATGGTTTCAGCAGTAGCCAAAGGTTCAAACCAGACTGTGTTTCAACTGCGGTGGCTGCCAACCATTACACAATTATTTAATGAACGCAACTGAGGTGAAACAGTGGAAGAACAGATTGACGAAATCGGTAAACAAATCAGTCTTGCCTACAAATTTTACCAAGGATACGGCTACTTTCTCTCATCAACTGTAGCCGAATGGTTAGGTGTTGAGTCTCTAGATTGGCAGCACCAAACAATTTTGGATCTGTGTGCAGTCGATTTAATTAGCAGTGCTGTCCACAACTTGGGAAATGAGCAAGGGAGACGATACCTTTCATACTTCATGCTGCATGGAACTTACTCAGGCAGACAAACAGTTTTTGATGGTGGCGTGAATACATCCTCGCTTGAAACCATCTTAGTTGTAATTAACCTACACAAAACAATCGCACCCCAATTCATTCCAGATTTTGAGGTAGATAAATGACACGATTCCACGATCCAAGAGCAAGTGCGATCGCTAAACAGATAGACACTATCAACGCAACCGGTTGGCAGTCAGCGTGTGACCTTGCCCGACAAAACCACGCAGTAGAAGGTGGACTATCCCCAGTAGAAACAGTATTGAGTTTCGATATGTTTCTGGCTAGGTCAAAAGACACAGCCGATAAAAGACAGTCAATTTGGGCAGAACAAGTAAGCCAGGGTATTAGCGGAATCGAATGGTACACCGTCGAATATGGTGGTGTCACTGTAGAGCTTCCCAGGCTGTGTGAGGAACTAACGCTTGTGCCGGGGGATAAGGAAATATTGATGCAGTCCAAGCCGGTGGCGCTCGAGTTCCTCACACACTGGAACATCGTCTTCAAGCTGTGGCACTACAACCGCGAAGCTGAATCACGCTGGAATCAAAGTCGGTGGAGTCAGTTTTACGCCGAGTACTTGCATGGGGAATGGCTGGAACTCTGGGCTGAAGATGAGGTTTCTACTGTTCTCCTGCAAGACGGAACTTATAACGAAGTTCCTACATTCGCCATCAACGCTTGCTGTTGTTGGGGTAATCCAGAAGCAATCCACCGTACTACTGCATACTCTGATTCTGGCTCAAGCTGGTTTCAATGGAATAATTTTACACCGTGGAAGTGAGAGCAATGGCGTAATCGTCATGAGCCGATGGCATCACTTTCAAGTTCACAAACTTAAGACATCAAAAAAATTCGCTCTTTAAGGAGAGATATGAAAGCCATAGTTATAGTTGTTGAAAAAATCACATCTGAAGCCCACATTGATATTCCTGAAGGTTTAGAAGAATCTGCGATTAAACAGCATATTGTAGATAGCTACAACAGTGGACAAATGCTGACCGAAATGAATATTTACCAAGTAGATTTTGAATCCATCAGCGCCAAAATTATTAGCAATCAAAGCAACGTTGAATTGACGGTTGTAAACCAAATCGAATGCAATCAAGAGGCAGTATGACTGTTGCCCAACTGCTGATACCACAAATGTACTCTTCTAAATCTACAGGAGAAGCTGTTGGTAGACATCCATTGAACTTTTATGAGTCTCCCTCATGGTTTACTACAGAACTACTGCGTCACGTTAGGTTGTCTGGTGTAGTTGGTGAACCATGTGTAGGGATGGGAGCGATCGCATCACTACTATCGGTGTGGCCCTACACCAAGCAAATGTGGACGAACGATATTGATCCACATAAATCGGCTAATTACCAAATGGACGCAACACTATCTGAGTCATGGGCTAAGTTTCCCGATTGCGATTGGATCTGCACTAACCCCCCATATTCGGAGTTTGCTGCACCAATTATCAAGAATGCCTACTGTAAAGCGCACGTTGGTGTAGCCGCATTCCTTCTGACCAGCTTTCTCGAACCTTGCGATGATCGGGCTGACTTCTTACAACAGCACCCGCCATCACTTGTTCTAATCATGCCACGCTTCTGTTTTCGTAAGGATAAACGGGGCACTCGTTGGGCTACCGATAACGTTACCATCTCATGCTTTGTGTGGGACAAACGCGCTACTGGTCAGCAAATTATTGTACGTCCAAAGTCTGCGATCGCTGGATTCTATAAAAATCCAGAACAGGCTATTTCACAAGAACGGGCAGAAAAAATTGTTCGGGCGATTGCTAAAGGAGAATTATGAAACAGATGTCGCTTTTTGATGAACCGACTGCTGTTTTACCAGTCAACTATTATCCAGAGTTTCTCACTCTTACTGAAGCTGACGCACTTTACCAACATTGTCAACAACTGCAATGGCAACAGAATCAAATACGTATGCTGGGTAAAACGATGCCTGTTCCTCGCTTGGAATGCATTTATGGGGACGAAGGATGTGATTATCTCTACTCAAAAAGCGTACTGCTCAAACCATTGCCTTGGACTTCATCGCTGGCCCAACTGAGGCAGAGGATTACAGATATGACTGGTTACAGCTTCCGTATTGTCATTGGAAATCAGTATAGAAGTGGACAAGACAGCATCGGGTGGCACAACGATAGCGAAGCATCAATGGGATTTAACCCAGCAATCGCATCCATCAGTTTGGGTTCGATGCGGAAGTTTCAGATTAAGCCTATTGGGAGTAAGTCTACTGATTTTTGGCTGGAACACGGGAGTTTACTGGTGATGCACCCAGGTTGCCAATCAACACATCTGCATCAAGTTCCCAAAACTAACAAAGTCGTTAGTACACGGATTAATCTGACATTTCGCCCACACATTGGGGGCAAAAGATAATGGCATTAGTGGGACAACGAAAGGGATCGGTTTGATGGGACTGCTGCTTTTAACAGATGAGGATATCTTGTTAACTACCTTGAACGATTGAGTCAATAGAGAATTTAGGATATTGACCATCAACAGAATCTATACAATTGTCTGACAATTGTTATGCAATTGCAAGGAAACCTCGATATAATTTTAGTACATGAGTACTAACAGACGCGCAGAGCGTATTTTTGAATTATCTCAGATTTTGGAGAGCCTTATGCCAGAACGATATATGCTTTCAATCACTTTATCAGAAAAGGCTTACGAAGAATTTCGTCTTGTAGCTACATGGAAGAAAATTCCTATTGGTACTTTAATTAGACAGATTTTAGAACGAGAACATGAAAGCCAAGCTTTTGGAGAGCTGGTCAAACGCGCAATGGCAGATGGACAATTAAATGTTTCAGAAGACTAAAGCTTACTTGTATTGCACAGATAGCAATTTTATCAACAGTAAAAATCAGAGCTAGATTCCAAATTTCAACCATTACAGAAGGAAATTCAAGATGCAATTAAAAGAAGAATTTTATGAACACTACAAGAAAAATAATGGATGGGTATATCTAGTCCATGCGGAAGGGACACTACGATTTAAGATTGGTAGATCAATAAATCCTATTGGTCGATTATCCCAGCTACAGGGACAATCACCTTACCCATTAGTTATTCAAGAATGCATTTGGACACCAGATGCAATTTATTATGAACAGTATTTACATCAAGAATTTGGTAAATGTAGAGTTTTTGGTGAGTGGTTTGAGTTTGTAGAACCTTGGGATTTGTCAAATGCTTATAATAAATTTCGCTGGTATGGCAGGACAGATATTTCTGATATTTCTGACTGTATATTTAGTTGGTTTGTCAATAGATTTTATGAAGTAAAACCATTTTGTCATCTTGAAGCATTTACTCAAATTAATTCAATAATACAAGAAACTTTAGCTACATCACAATGCTTAGATGACTTAGCTGTTACTATCGATTTTTTCTTAGAATATCTCTTTGAAACTTGGATAACTAAAAAGTTTAATATTTGCCATATCTACGACGAAACTGAACACTTTTTAGATTTTGCCTGTTTTTTTAAAGGCTTACGAGAGCGTACTGACTGCTTCATTTACGGCTTACACAGAGGAAAAACTTATGAGTTTATCTAACAATACAAAAACACTTGAAAGTAGGAAAAATAACAAGTATGCTGAAATACTTGGTAGCCCAATAGCATTTCATCGAGTCTACGCCACAATAGCTGGTAGTGCTAGCGCTGGGCTTTTTTTGAGCCAAGCTATGTATTGGAATTCGAGAACTAATGATCCACAAGGATGGTTCTACAAGACCTATGAACAATGGACATCAGAAACAGCACTAAATCGCTATGAATTAGACAAAATTAGGCATCATCTTACCACTATCAATATCTTAGAAACCCAATTGAAAGGCTCTCCAGCACGACTTTATTATCGGATCAACCATAAAGTATTGAATAACTTCTTAGATGCCATTAAAAAAGGCTCTTTCACATCCATTAGACCAAAGAACAAGAATACAAAAAAATACTCTCAAATCTCTGAGTCTGTTGACAGTCAACAAACTGGCTCAGTTTGCTTACCCTCAACAAACTTGTCTGCTGAGGGTCAACAAGCTAGTCCGATGACCCTCAACAATCCCAGTTGCTCACGGTCAACAAACTCTATATATATAGAATCTACAGAGATTACTTCAAAGATTACTTCAGAGATTACACACAATGCGCCCCTAGCTTCGCTACCCGCGCCCCCCACCCAAGAGAGTGTGTGTGAAAAAGAAGAACTTGATTTAACAACGAAAGAAATTGAACTTGAAGAACCAACTCCAGAAAAACCAAGTTTAGAAGAATCAACTCCAGAAGAACCAACCCCACAGCAACCCACTTCGTTGTTAAAAAATTCCGAGTCTTTGCAACAAACCGATAACCCCTCCAGAGGATCAACTATTGCGGCGGAGTCGTTCGAGAAATCCGAACAAGCGAATAAGCTGCAACTAACCTGTCCCTACAAGACAGCCCAGAACGTGAAAGAACTGATTGATGCCTGGCTAACAGACCCGACTGCTATGAGTGATGATTCTCTACCACTGCTTGTCAGAGAAACAATCAAGTGGAATCGCTGGGTTTTACCTTGGCGCAATGGAGAGCGAAAGCTAAATAACCTCTACCAGAACTTCAACCCTGTAGTCGTGGATTTCCTAGCACAAGAATTAGCCACTAAGTCGAAACGCTCCGCACGACAGGAAATAGATCATGCGATCGCAGTAATGAACACCTGGGAGAAAACCAAGGGTGGGTGGACGAACCTGATGCAGCGTTATCACCAAGCATTGCAAACAGAAAAACAGCCCCTACCTCAACAGCGCACTGCTTTGGCTCACAAAGTAAAAAATATCACTAGCAGTTCGCTCGAAGATGCCTTGGCACAAGACCGGATACGACGTCAGCAAGAGCAATCTATTCAGGTTCCATCCAATGGGTATCAACACAGCCCACAAATGCTGGAACTAAAAGTAAAGCTTCAAGCCAAAGCAAATGAGCCAAAAGTTCTGAGCAACACCAGACCATCTTCCACGAATTTGCGAGAAGTTGAAGCGCAGTTAAAATTAGCACTAAGGGCATAATTATGCACTCTAATCAAGACAACGTAGTTTCTTTTCACCCTGACAGGTCACTTGACAACTTACCCCCACAAAACATCGAGGCTGAAGAAGCGATTTTGGGTGGGATTATGCTTGACCCAGAAGCAATGACTAGAGTCAGCGATCGCTTGAGTATTGAAGCCTTTTACATCAACGCCCATAAAGATATCTATCAAGCCGCAGTCCGACTTCATGCTACATACCAACCTACAGATTTACTAAGCGTCACTGCATGGTTAGCTGACCACAATTTGCTCAATCGCATTGGTGGCAGGAATAAGTTAGCAACTCTGGTAGACCGCACTGTATCCGCCGTTAACATCGACGCTTTGGCTGATCTGGTGATGGAGAAATATCGACGGCGGCAGTTAATCAAAGTGGGCAATGAAATTGTCCAACTCGGTTACGAGACGCAAACCGAACTACCACTTGTTCTTGGACAAGCCGAGGCGAAAGTTTTCACTGTAACCCAAAATCAAAGCGATGAACGCTCTTTGGTTTTCTCAGCACAAGACATGGGCATTGAACTTTTTCAAAAACTGGAGATGGGAAACATGGCAGGGGAGAAGGTAGGTTGGTACGACCTCGAAACTATCATCGGTGGTATTTATCCCAGCAGTTTAGTTGTAGTGGCTGCTGAATCCCACATGGGCAAAACCCACTTCATGATTTCTTACGCTTACGAAATCATGACCAAACTTGGAAAGCCAGTTCTGTATGTAACTCCAGAAATGGACAAGAATCAACTCAATGCCCGAATGCTAGCCCGAATCACTGGGGTAGACGCTTCTATGATTCAAACCAATACTCAATGCTACTGGGAGCAAATAGCACAGGGTATAGGACAGATGGTGGAGTTGCCTTGGAAGGTTTACGAGCATTCCTCCCCTACAACCGCAATGATTGCTTCTGCTGTGCGCCGTGCCATTGCCGAATTTGATGGTTCTATTGGTGCTGTGTTTATTGACTACTTGCAACAGATTCCTCTGGAGTCCGGCGGGAACATGGCCTTTGAAGTCGGCAAGATTACCCGCCAGATTCGGGACATTGCCAAATCTCACAAAATCCCTGTTTTCTTGGGCTGTCAAATCAATCGGGGCAATCAAACTACGGCTGATAAACGCCCCAATCGGCATCTATTACGTAATTCTGGTGAAATCTTTGAGGTTTGTGACCAGTTAATCATGCTCTATCGGGATGCTGTCTACACAAAAGACCCAAGCGATCGCACTATCGAGTTAATTGTTGAGAAAAACCGCCTTTACGGTAAGCTCGGCACTGCGACCATGTTGTGCGATTTATCAACCTCGAAATTTTTGAACTTGGCAAGATAATTTGATGCAATGAACTTTTTTAAAGTTTTAGAGGTCGATATATGAAAGCGCTATCTGTTCGTCAGCCTTGGGCATGGGCAATAATTTATGCTCTCAAAAATGTTGAAAACCGTGGCTGGCCCATTCATTATCGCGGCGACATTTTGATTCACGCCGCCAAAACCTGTACCAAAAAAGAGTACCAAGTAGCGGAAGAATTTGGCCATTGCATGGGGGTAGTAATCCCAGAGTTAATCTCTCTCCGTCGCGGTCAAGTGATTGGCATTGTCACAATAGTAGACTGCCAATTTTCACAAGTTGCTTCTGGCTGGGGGATGCCTGGGCAGTACCATTGGAAGCTGGAGAATCCGCGCGAGATTACACCGATTCCTTACATTGGTCAACTGGGGATTTTTGAAGTGCCTGATGATTTGGTGAGAGAAGCGATCGCTCACAACCAGATATGACCACAAACAGCAACAGTCCTTATGCACTTCTGGTTAAGTTGAACCAGTAATGTTTATGTCAACTGCAATACCCGAAAAATTCTTAGAGGATGACCTTAAAGCTCAACAACTTCGTAGCCAAGGATGCCTCTATCAGTACATAGAAAAGAAAAAGCTACTTGATGGCTCAACCGCTTTTTGCCCACGTATGATTGGTGAGCGTGACCCAGAAAATCCTCAAAGTTGGCGATGGGCCTACAACTGGGAAAGAGAAAGTGGGAGGGATATGGAAAGGGCGAAGTATTGGTTCGATTCCTTGTGGTGCCGTTACCATGATTCGCTCTTTGCAGCAGCAGGGAGCGGACAGGGAGGATATCATCGCTTTCATCAAAAAAGCGAAAACCAAAAATTACTCCCCAAAAATTTTAGATGTCTGCAAAAATTTTAATAACACAAATTTTAAGCCAACGCTACCAGATGATGCCCCGATCGCAGTAGTATTATTCGCGGGTGGCGGCGGCATTGAAGCGGGGATGGTCGAAGCCGGAATTCGTCCAGTCATCGCGGTGGAATTCGATCCAACTAAACCAGAATTGAGCCGAGCAATCGCTCTTACTCATCACTGCAACTTCAGCGAGTATGGTTGTAGAGTCGTTCAGCTAACAGTTCAAGAAGTAGCGCAGTCAGGATTCATAGGGTTTCCCCGTTACCCCGACTATCTCCACGCCTCCCCGGTGTGCGCCAACTTTAGCCTTGCCCATACAGCAAAAGCGGGCAAGGGCATTGAATCGGCTGACGACCTGACAGCTGCGGCTTCTGTTGCTGAAGCCATCCGACAGTTGCAACCACGAGTGTTTACGCTAGAGAATGTCCCGCGCTAAGTAGGTCAACCTAAAAAAACGTAAGATAAATAGAGTCCACTAATTAAGTAAGCAGCAATGCCAAAAGTATTAAAAATAATACTTAATAGCGAAGAAGACCGTACACTTAAAGAACTAAGTTGTGCTGATGGAGTAGCACGTCGAACCAAGCAAAGAGCGACCGCATTACGTCTCAATGCTCATGGATGGAATGTACCTCAGATTGCAGAGTATCTAGATTGGGCACAACAGACGGTAAGACAAACAATTCGACGCTGGGAACTTCAAGGCTTAGGGGGTTTGTGGGAAAGACCTGGAAGGGGAAAGAAACGAAGTTGGCATGAAGTTGATTGGCAAGTAGTCGAAAAATGCTTAGGACAAAATCGCCGATACAGTGCTCGCCAACTAAGTCAAAAGCTTTTAGAGGAACGACAAATTGAGTTAGGTGCCGAACAAATACGGCGACTACTCAAAAAAAGGGGTGGCATTGGAAACGTATCCGCTACTGTCCGGCTCTAAATCTCAAGAAAGAATATTTACAAGCTAAAAGGCTTGATTGGGAATTACTTAAGCTCTGGTCACAATTAGGGTTAGTTTGTTTAAAGTACTTAGATGAATCTGGTTGCTACTGCACTAGCCCCACTGATTACGCTTATGGACGCAGGGGTGAGCAAAAACGTATTCGACAAAATAGACGACGTGGTAGACGTATCAATATCTTCGGTATTTGGGAACCAAAAGTTCGTTTTGATTATGCTTTGATGGTGGGAACTCTCAAAACACCAACCTATGTCCAGCTGATGAACTGGCAAGCTCAAACTGCTGCTACTCGCTTACTTGAAACTGGACAAATCACCGCGATCATTCATGATAATGCCTCTGTCCATAAAAGCTCTTTGGCTTGCCAACAGCACCAACGTTGGCAGCAACAAGGTTTGTACATCTTTTTTCTTCCTCCCTATAGTCCCCAAATGAATCGGATTGAAGATGAATGGTTGCATCTCAAGCGTGACGAGCTTGCTGGTCAAGTTTTTGAGGATGAATATGAATTAGCGATCGCTATTATTGATGGTATAAATAACCGAGCTAACCACGGACATTATCAAGTTGAGCGTTTTACGTTTAATTAAATTGATCTACTTATCAGAACAGTCGAAGTTTCAGTATCATTCTGCAAACTTTGGAACTTGAAGGATATTCGGTCAGTTACAGCGTCGTCAATATGGCAGGCGAGATAATTGCCCCAGGCGCGTCGGCGGGTAGTTCTGATTGCAAACAAGGGTTTTCAGGTTGGTTTACCTTTGGGAACTACACCTTGTGATTGGTACGAAGCGTTCACGAAGTGTGCCGAAGGTATCGCCCATCTCATCCCCACGATGACCGATTCCCAACTACTCCTCAAACAACAGCAAGCTTTGGAGAAATTTTTAGCCGGGAATGCGCCTACACCTCTGTTAATTGAAAGAGTTGGAGGGCGCACAGAGTCCAAGTATAAACCTGGACATTTACCCTGCAATACCATCTTGCGATCGCCTCCGGCGGGCGGGTACGCCATCGCACTTCACGGATCACAAGGGTTGCAACCGGAGCAAGTTCGCTGATATCTGGTTGCCTGATGGGACAGTCAAATCTTTGACAATCCAAGGTACAGCCATTTTGCAAGGTTTTCCCAGTTGGTATGAGTTCCCAAAAGAGACTACTACGGCTGGGTCAATTATCGGCTATTCTGTACCTCCCAGTTTTGCCGCGCAGTTATTTACTCACATACAGAAACAATTATCAGGAGCATTTTTATGACAAACCAAGAGCAACTCACTTAAAATGTGTTGGTACAGGTAAGGAAGAGGACAACCAACAAGCAGGGGACAGAAAAGAAGAAGCACAGAGGTTGTGCGGTGGGAGCGAATTTCCGCCTGCCTTAATGGTTTTCTTTCCTTAGCGACAGTTTACATCTGGGTTCGCAGAATTTTATTCGTGGGATAGATTCATAGCTGCCTTCAGCAAGAACTGCCCTCTGCCTTTCTCAATAAGTTATCTCAAAAAGATTAAGGGTAAGTAATTCGGATTAACGACCAACAGTTTTAAAATCATTTTAGTTAAAATGCCCTAATTAAAGTGCCTAGAGTTGGCGTACCTAAAACTGAAGAGGCTAAATTCCCTGGGATATTCCCATCAATTATCCAGCAGTCAATCCCTAAGTTAGAAATAGTCAAAAACTCCTCAACTTTCTTAGCCATCCCGCCAGTAACATCTACTGATTTGCTCTTGCCCAAGAAAGGTTTAATCTGAGAATAGTTAGCTTGAGTAATATTGGAAACTACTTGCCCATCTCGATCATCAGAAATGTTGAATGCTGATACAAAAGTTTACATATCTAGTTACACTAACTCTAAAAAGCCTAAAATAGTCAACATGACATCATCTCTTCAAACCAATGAACATAACTTATTTTCTGACACATACAAGATTGTAAATAGCGGAATTTATCTAATAGCGTATGTCCCCATTGTTGTGGTACAGATAATATCTGTAAAATTAGATAAGCTATTAAAGTAACGTAAATTTGTATGGTGATACCATTAACATTTTTAGTAATTAACTTGTCAAGTTTTAAGTGCATTTTCAAAAACTTCCACAACAATTCAACTCCCCAACGCAATCGATAAATATCCCTGATTTCATAATCACTAACGGCAGCCTCTCCTAATGTTGGTAAATTGGTTACTAATCGAAACTCAGTTTTCGTTTCTAAATCACAAAAATTAATCACTCTATAGGCTTGAGCATCATTAGATGCACCAACTTTAATTAATCCAGTTTGCTCCTCAAATTCTAACTTCCAATTGTTTTTTACCCGCAAAACAAAGTATTTGTTTTCTTGGACTAATTCTTGGATAAATTTTAATCCAGCAAAACCTCTATCCATTACACCAACAGCATTATTTGGTAGACTAGACATCATTTTACAACCAAATTTATAGTCATGGTCATGTCCAAAGTTTATGAAGTTATCTGATGGACTTCCAGTAGCTAAATTTAGAGAACTGAAAAGTTTTACTTGATGGTGTCCTAGTACCCATAACAATTTACTTGTGAGAGTAATAATTGTTGAATCTATTGGACAAATTGCATATTTATCATGTAACTTTTTTTGAACTTTCTTCTGTACTAATTCATTTAATTTTTGGTAAATTTCTTGAAAAGGTTTTTGACTTCGATGTAAGTTTGCTTTAGAGAAAGTAGAAATATCTACCGGAAATCCTGTGTTGTTTAATCTGTTAAATAAATCTCGCATACTTGTTAAGCTGTTATCCATAGCATAAGATAACCAGCACTCAAAGAACAGACGACTGTTCAATACTGGATAATCGTTTTTTGGCAGTCCTCTCAAGATATCTTTGACAATCTTGGGAAATGAATTTATAATCACTATTAAATAGATATACTTTAATCTTCCGCCCAAAATTTAACATATTTTGGGCTGTTTTTATCGGATTTTTCTTAACATTCAACACTTTTGCTCGATCATATACACCTGCATAATTCCCAACATTTATTAGTCTAACTTTAAACTTACCTTGAAGATAGAAGTATTTCGCTAGTTCTGCAAGCATTGCATCTGTCGAAAAGACAGTACCACCAATAGCTTGATCTAGAACGACATCACCGAAAACTAAAGGAATTAAACCTGCTTGTAGACTGCTTTCTATCCCACTAAAGTCACTCTTCAATAGTTTTTTGTTGTGAGTAATTATCATACTAATAGGTGGCAAACTTACCACTGGTAAACCTACTTGTAAAAAACTTTTAGCTAGTAGGAAATTTAAATCTAAAGCATCTTGGTGGACTAAGCAGAACCCTAGTTTTTCTTCATCACCTGAAAAACCGTTAATTGTATTATATTTATTCGCTGATTGGTGGGCGAAAGAACCAGCACCGTTACCAATAATCAGTTTCAGATTAGGATTTTCACGTTTGATTAGGCTCACTTGCTCAACCAGTTGTGTTATAACTTCTCTTCGAGCAGTATAAGGTTTATCCTTGTCAGTAATTAAGGAGCCTCCTAGCTTCACTAATACTAATTCCATAATCAAATATTAAATGAGGGAAGACAAAAACTTATAAAAAACTAATCCTAGACAAAAAAAATCAAAATTGCTAATAATTTCAACACAATTTAACAAAATGCATGAAAGTAAACAGTAAATTTTGGTTACAAAATAATGCAGAATTTATCGACCAGAATACATATGTCAGTCGTCAGAAAACAGGTATGAATTCTGTACGACACAACGACTGCAGTCAGTGCATCACTGAAGAATGAATAAGGGGGTTTAAGACCCCCACAAAACTAGAATTTTTGGTGGTCTAGTTGAAATGTAGGCGATCGCTATTACTCCTACGCTTGTTAGCAGCAGTTTTGGAGTATTACTATATACCATGTTCCTAAAGTTATTTTCCACTACTGCCGGGTTAGTGCGTGATTAAGCTTTTTTTTCTCGAAGCTTTTTATCTTCATAGCAATCATCCCCGCATATATTAGATCAAAAACAAAAATCGCAGTATATAAAAATATAAATAAAAGTGATCTACCTTGTGTTGGATGATTAATATAAAAACCAATGGAAGCCAGCAAAGTTCCTATCATTTTGAAGATAGCAATAAAGATTGATTGACCTCGGACAGTATTACGTTTGGTCAACATATCAATAAAGAGAATAGACATGAGAAGATTTTGCCCAAAAGCTGTATACGCACCGCTCCAATCTTGAAATTCATCTGTGATTAACAGGACACAGCAAAAGCTAGTAAATAAAGTTAATATAAACACTGGATAAAATAATTTATTTGGTATGTCCTTCAACTCAGATTGCCCAAACTTGAAAAATCCATACAAGATAATTAAATCAAGCATCAACCACACAATATTGATTTGAAGTTGTGGTGGCTGATGAGGATGAATAAAAGAAAATATAAATTCCCAGGAAAGATTGGCACACAACGCAACCAATGGCATTCCATACGTTTGATCTTTAAAGCCACGTTGAATCAACAAAATATAAGTCAGTATCCAAAATGCTCCGCTGCCAAGCATTAAATAAGTTCCCATAAATCATTACCTCCTTTATGCTTTTTAAAAATCCAAATTCTTACGGGCTGTAATACAATTATTCCTCTTATACAAAGTAAATAATGCACTGCATGTCTAATACAAAGTTACTGAGCATGAGTGTTAACTCTAGTTAACCGCCTGTGCAATGAAAAACTGCCCTAGGGCAAGGAGTCCAGAGCAGTGCTTGTAAAAAAAATTAAATATGGGAGTTTTAAACTGTTGCCCCCCTCTTTACATCTAATTTGTTCGCTATGTAATACTCTTCAGTTCAAGTTTTGTACTTTATGCAAAAAGAGCGAAAAACTGTGAAATCTTCACTATACAAGGGTTAGGCGCAATAAACCAAGCTCAATACAACACCCTTGGCTGAATACGTACAACCAATGGTTATCAAAATTTGGTCAAACATAAATGCACCATTACCCCAAAAAACAATCGCAGGCTGTGGAGGGGCGATTGTAACAAGGGCACAGGAGAGGCGATTGCTTACGATAGATGCACTTTCACAAAAATACTCTACCGATTTATTCACATCAATAGAGTATATAAATTTACTATAATCATCTTTTACCAACATTCAGTTTATGACTTAGTAATTATTTATACCCCTGTATAAATACTGCAAATCTTGCCTATAGTTTACGTGGGGTTTCCCTTGCGTCGGCACGGCAACTCACAACCGAACACTAAAAAAAACCTATGTTTCGACTCGGTGAGTTGGTCGAGTTTCGATTTTACGGTGATGGGTCATCGATTCAGATTGTCCAGCGAATTTTTAAGCTATGCAGGCAATAACTAAGGCTCTATTCCTTCATCAATCCAAGCATCAATTGCTGTTTTTACCTCTAATTCAGTCACGGCAGACCATTCTCTTTCGTTGATAGTTGTTTTAAATACCGCTCTTTTACCGTAACCAACTTTTTCCATTGAGTGTCCGCGATACACATTTTTAGGCTTAATCATTTTTCTTAATCATATTTAGAGAATATTATAAACTTTCGCTCAATAAGAAGAGTAGTTTGATTTTCTATGATGGCTGCTGATTGAGGAGATTATCATAACTGTAGTGTTAGGCTTGTAGTGAGGACATGACATCAGCCTAGAGGAGATTAGTAATTAACGGTGCGAGTTTAGAAGCCATAACCTCTATACTATATTTTTCTACACATCTTTGTCTGGCTTTAATACCTCGCTGGTTTGCTGATTCTAAATTCTCAAATATTAATCGAATTTGTTTAACAATTTGTTCAGGACAAGAAGGCTCAACTAAATAACCAGTATCACCTAAAATTTCGGGAATATCTCCAACACGTGTTGATAATACAGGTTTAGCCATTGCCATTCCATCAGTCAACTTCAAAGGAAATTGAGCGCGAGTTTCTGGAGTATCTCGCTGGGGAACGACAACAATATGAGCAGCAGCAACTAGATCCGGCATGGCATCAACTGGATACTTTGGTAGTTTGATAATCCAGCGTCCCCAACGTTGTTGAAGTTGTTGATCGTAATCATCATAAGGACTGCCACCAATAATCACTAATTTTAAGTCTGGCTGATTAATTTTTTCTAACGCTATAAGAACATCTTCTAAACCTTTATAAGGTCTAGGTGCACCAGGAAACATTAAAATTCGGTATTCAGATAAATTATAGCGACTTCTACTAGAATCAGGATTACATTGAGCCGGATCAAATAAAGAGGTATCCTTGCCATTAGGAACCAACATACCACCAAAACGCTGCTGCAAAAATTTAGTATGCACCGTCACAGCATCCGCATGATTTACTAAACCTTCCATCCATTTAACGTACAAAGGATGATATGGGCTCCTGAGTGCGCCGTCTGATTTCAATAAATCCCTAGCTAATTGTTTCAGTGTCGGACAATAACGCCAGTTGTCACCACCATGCCAGCTAAGTTCCCAATCATCTATGTCTAAAATCACTGGTTTTCTGCTGTATAAACTTTTTAACAGTGCAACTCCGAAACTCGCTATCTGTGGTTTAATTGCATAAATTATATCTCCATCAATATGTTTTAAAACTTTGTTGACTGCTGGAAAAAATTTCGGATAATTTCCACCTTCTATAGCAAAAAGTTTCGTATCAGATGGAATGGCAGCAGAGAGATTTTTGTTAAATAAAAATCCTAATATTTCTGTTTCATAACCCAATTTTTCTAACGCTGATTTCAATAACGATGCTCGAATGAAACCATCATTAGTAGACAAATTCCATACAAGCAGCGATATCTTTAGTTTAGTTTTCATTTCGATAACATTTGATAATTATGATTTAAGAAAAAACTGCCAAATCAAAAACCTACATTACTTATTGTAAATATTTCAGGAATTAGCTGAATAATTTATAGCTAAAAGTACTTTTTTAATCTTTCAATAAATCAATCTTTTTACTGTATTTACGATGAAATTTCAGTAATTCTATATAAGCTAATGGTACTACTATGGGCCAAAAAAATAGTTATTAATACTAAAATTATTCCAGATAAAAAGTACTGCTTTCGGCTCATGTCTTTATCATCTATCAAGAAAAATAACCATTGATTCAACAAATACCAAGCAAATACTAAATAAACGGTTATTCCGATATATATTAGAAGTAAATTCAATACTAAACCTCTATTAATAGTAAAGTTTGAGTCAGCATTAGAAATAGAAAAAATATTTTTTTGAATATCTAATTAAAAAACTAATTGATTTTTATAAAAGCCTAACCTTTATTTTATAAATTTTACTCTTTGGCCATAAACCTCTGAATTCGTGTGAATGTTAGAAATTTTTATAAAATAGATAATCTAAATATTGTGAAACTAAAATTTTCACAATAATATCTCTTAAAATTTAAAATTTACAGAATATAAGCTGCGATTGCAATGAATAATCCTTTGATTAACTTGTCAATTTTTTATTAGTGCTGGATAGTTTGCCTTTTTTGCTTAACTTCGACAAACTCCAAGTCCAGTAAGCTGTCTAACTCGGATTTCTCACCACACCTCTCAAAGCCTGTGCTTGTGCAGGGGAGAGTTCAAATACTAAGTTCCTTCCCCTCTGCCCCTCTGCTCTATCAAACGCCTGAAGCTTGTGAGAAATGCGGGTCTAGATATCTCCTAGTCACAATCACGACTTTGCTACGAATAACCAGAAATCCCAATCCACACAGATATCGCCAAGTACCACTGCCATCGGCAACAATCCAACATCATCTGCGGCGGATTTCTTTGCCTCGGCACAACTAACTCAGGCAATAAACTTGCTCTCTCATGAAAACCGAAGCTATCAACCCGGCATTCGTGAGGTGGCTTTTGGGATTCCCGTTGGAGTAGCCAAGGGGATCAAGGGTAATTATGATGCCCGTCGTGCTTATGGTTTGAGTTGTTCTCCCCGGCAAGCTGCGATCGCTTGGAAACGGATTGATTATTTGTGGAGTCTAAACTCCTGTCAGGAGGCATAAGCATGATTAACCAAGTCCCGAATCTAGAAACTTGTTGGTATCTTTCACCTCCTTGGGGTCAAACCAATTCGCAATTCGCAATTCGCAATTTTAGGAAAGGAACTAAATGTATGAGTCAA
This sequence comes from Nostoc punctiforme PCC 73102, assembly GCF_000020025.1. Taxonomy (GTDB): domain Bacteria; phylum Cyanobacteriota; class Cyanobacteriia; order Cyanobacteriales; family Nostocaceae; genus Nostoc; species Nostoc punctiforme. Next base: position 127,934 of record NC_010632.1, read on the forward strand.
CAATTTAGCATTACTGAGAGAACGCAAGCTTTGGCAATAAGAATAGTTAAAGCTTGTAGTTTCTTATATGAAAAACCTGGAGTTTGTCGAACATTATCGAAGCAATTACTACGAAGTGGAACAGCTATCCAATTCGCAACTCGCTTTTTCGCCCTTCGCAGTTAAGTCAGCAATGATTTTAAGCTTATATCAATTTAAAGATAGTGAGTATTTAATTAAATTGGAATTGATAAACCAACTGAACATTAAATTGCTTGCAATAAGTATTTTGTATTTTACAATTGCGAATTGTGAATTGTGAATTGCGAATTGCGAATTGCGAATTGCGAATTGCGAATTGCGAATTGTTTATGGTGATAGGCCACCGATTCGTATTGTCCAGGGCATTCAACTGATTAACGATTGCTGGTTTTACAGTATCGAATGGATATCACCTGCTATATCGGAAAAAGGTGACGAGGTTTTTACATCCAGAGATTCCATTGCACGGGTAACTGATTACGATTTGGAGCGTGTGCGATGACAATCTATACCTTATATTATCGTGGCGAAATCCGAGGTGAGGGGATCTCCATCTCACTTTATCCTCCACACAATTGGAAGGGTTTGCACCTGCCTCTCTTTGCCCCAACTCCAGAACTGCTCAAGTGGTGGAAAGCCTCTGCCCAGGATGCTGAAGCTGAACTTGAGTACGAGCGCCAGTTTCTGCTGATTCTTCACCTCCCGGCGGCAATTGATTGATCTTTGGGTAAGAAAGCAGCGCAACTCAGACGCAGATATTACGCTGTGCTGCGCGTGAAAAAACCGAAGACTTTTGCCATCGCCACATCGTCGGGCAGGGGGTGGTACTGCGTGATCTGCCAGAGTTATGGGGTGGTGAAGTTGCAGCAGCTAATCAAATGTCCACAAATTGTAGACAAAATAAGGGTAACGAGTTAGTTGATTTACGAACTATAAAGCCAAAATGAATACTACTGTGAACATCTACTCATGATTGACTTTCAAATGGAATCGATAGCAGATATCAAGTAGCTTATCTGTAAAAGCCTCAATTGAAAGACCTTGTACGCGCCTTTGTACGGTATCGCACAGAATTCTTAGTCCGAATGTGTGTAATATAGAAACAGTCACCTATAAAGTCCGAGAGATTTTAAGCCGTAACTCTTAAATATTTCCTCACAAATGCTAGCTACTTCATTGATACATTAGGGTTATAAACAAGGCGATTGCCGTAAGGTTGCTTGAACATATTTTATTAATACATCCGGCTCAACAGGCTTTCGGATAAATCCATCCACCTTCACATCAATTTCTTTCCGAAAAAATTCCCTTTCATCAGCTGTGATCAATACAATAGGTAGAGATTCTAAAAGAGGATTATTTTTAATGTGGTGAACTACTTCGTACCCATTCATAACAGGTATCATTACATCCAGTAGAAGTAGAGCAGGTCTTTTAGATTCTAAAAAAGCAAGTGCTGCTGCTCCCGAATCGACAGTTTCAACTTGATAACCCTCTATTTCTAAGACTGTTTGAAGGAAAAAGCAGTTATCAAAAATATCATCACAAACTAGAATCAGCTTACTAGCATTACAGCACTTCCGGCTCTTATGAAGCACAATTTTACCCATATCCCTTTTCTATCCTAACTTTTGAGACTGTGTGCGTACCTCATAACAGACGCAAGTGCTGTATCTTGCTTGACTTCCTTTTTCATTTCCATGTTTAAATAAAGACTAAACCATTGTTTAATCACTTGTAGCTAAATACATAATTCTTTTCGTCTTACCTTGGTATTAGTTACTACATAAGAATCTGCATAAGTATTTATCAGGAAAGTCGGGGGCAGTTCTTAATAGGGGCTCAGTTGGGAATACTGCACTTTTGCTATGCTCAGTGCAAACTTTCTGCTCTCTGCCGCGATCGCTAGCGAACTTGCGGTTTAAAACCCCCACAAAACTGGAATTTTTGGTGGCTCTGGTTAATACCAATTCACAATACAACTCTTGGAGAGGCTATGCTTAGGGCGTAGCTATGCCGCAGGCTTTACGGCTGCGCCCTTCTCCTGTCGCAGACGCTATGCGTAGCTTGCTTCCACAAAGTGGTACGACTACGCTCACGCTGAACTCAGTACAAGGAGATCAATTCGCAATAGGCTACGCCTATAGGTAGATAAATTAAAAATTTTCTCTCTTGTTTAGTATTTATTATTACGTCCCTTCGTTTACATATAATTCGTTTGGTATGTAATATTCTTCAGCTAAAGTTTTGTACTTTATGCAAAAAGAACTATAAACGAATGGCACTAAGTTAAACGTAAACCCTACCCCCAACAAGATAGCCCTGACAAGTTTTCTTAGTGACATTCAACTATAAACCTTGAAAACTGTATCCTATAAGGATTAGAGACAATAAACCAAGCCCAACACAATCCTATCAGTTGTATGCGTGTAAACCAATGGTTATCAAAATCTGGTCAAGCGTTGCACCATTACCCCAAGGAAGCAATCGTAGGCTGTGGAGAGCGGTTGTGGCAAGGGCAAAGGTGAAGGCGATCGCATGAAGGAACTGGGCAAAAGCTCAATCACCACAGGCACTTTGTAACTTTGTAACTTGTCGCAGACATCACTTCCTAAACACTTGGCTCAAGTGGCTCGCCCGCTCATTGCTAACATGGCCAGGATGATCTGGTTCAATTGCCGCATTGTTGTAGCGTTTATCTGCGGTAGCAAGCATTGTAAGAGTGATAAGATGTCTGGCATGGGTGGCTTGCAGTTTTTGAGTTGTCGTTGTGAGAGACAATAACTCTACTACGAAGCGCCCTACCTCTTCATGCTCTTATTTTGGCTAAGGTATTGTTAGAAGAACCACAAAGGACGCACAGGAAGAGAAAAAAAGAGAAATTGAAAAATTGATTCATACCTAAAATTTTTATTGACAGACTAATACCATGACTAGGAGCGAGCGTAATGAGTATCCAGCATCATCTGTTTTCCTATGAATTTGTACTCTTAACAGTAAAATTTACGGATTTTTTCTCGCCTAGATTTAACATTGAGATAAGTATCCCTTTACCCCTTAACTTTTTTCCCACTTCTGCAAGAAGTCTAATATACTTTTTAATCTTTACATAGTTTTTTCATAAACATATCTTAACATTTTGCCAATATCATTAGCTATCTAGTTATTTATCAAGTTGACAATAAGCCCAAAAAATATTTAGCAGTAAACCAAATACCAAATATAGGATTTACGCACTAGATAAATGGAATATTTGATGAATTAACTAATATTAGTTGTTTCAGATTTTTGGGAACTACTTTTAAATGAGTGGTAATTGGACGTGTTACTCATTGAATGTTTTCCTTGCTTATGCTGCGACAAATCGAAGGTTAGTTAATATCTAAAATTCCTACTGTATATCTAGTGAGTTCTGTCCATGCGTAATTCTTAAGTGACTAGATAATAACTAGATTTAGATATTTACTTCCAAATTCAGAGGAATTTATGGCATCTACAACCATTTTTACTCCTGGCAATCTATTGGTTAGCCGTAGTGTATATACTGGCACGGCTTCAACAGTAACTTTTCCTGGGACATTGCCAAACGGAGTAGCGTCAGTTGCTGATGGCACATATCCGAATGTATTTTCAAACGAAAGCGTAGATGGTAGTTTTGGTGTAACTTCGCCGATTTTTCTCGATCAAGTTACGCCCTCTGGGACATTAGTCAACTTTGAAAATGTGACGCAGACAGTAAGCAACCAGCTTGGGAAAAACTTGTCTACCAGCTTCCCATCTAAGTCAGAGTTAGCACTGAACTTAACTCCAGATGGTACGGGTGTTACATTCGTGTCATATCTAGCTGCATCAAACACACTAGACGTATCAAACTCGAACACACCCGGACACGTAGACAATACTAACCCCGTATCAAGCGTCGGCACAATTCAACGTGCAATTACTCAAATTGATAGCAATGGTAACGTTGTCGATCTAACTCCAATCAATGCCTATAGCGGAAATAACGGTCGCGCTGGTCTTTTGGGTAGTAATGGTCTTTACTATACAGTAGGAAATGCTGGCAATGGAGGTAGTATTTCTATTGCTGGAGCGACCACTACTGAAGGCAGCACAACGATCGGGACTACCGATATCACTGGTTTGGTTGTAGGACAAGCGATCGCCGGAAGCAATATTCCCGCAACTGATGCCAATGGTGTTCCTGTGACTGTGGTTTCTACTGACCCAACCACTAATACTTTCGTCATTAGTGCGCCGGCTACAGTTACCGGTGTCGATGCCAAAGCAAAGATTATCCAAACAGGTACTACACTATCTGATTTAAGCGCCAACACTGGTGTACAAGCAATCCAACCTGGAGATACAACAGGTAATACAACTGTAGTTGGGATAGAAAAAGGCTCTGTAGGATCTACCACTGGTAATCAGTATGGTTTCTCAATCACTGATTTACCAGGTATTACCACTGGGGATAAAACAGGTAAAGACGACAACTTCCGTGGTCTGACACTGAACCCCTATGATAACTCCCTTTACGTCTCCAAAGGCAGTGGTAGTAATGGAGTCAACACTGTCTACAAAGTGACTCCAACTAGCGGTACTCTTCCTACCCTTGACAATGCGAGTACTGCTAGCATCACTATTTTGCCTGGTTTCCCAACGGATTTAGCAAATGGTTCGACCAACTTCTATCCCTTTGGGCTGTGGTTTGCCAATCCGACAACCTTGTATGTTGCTGATGAAGGCGCTGGAATCAAAAATGAGAAATCAGCTGCCGATCTGCTTCTAGCTGCAAACGATGCTAATGCTGGTTTGTCAAAGTGGAGTTTGGCTAATGGCACATGGCATCTAGACTACACTTTACAAAATGGCTTGAATCTTGGTCAAGATTACAGTTCTAGCGTTGCTGATGGGCCTAACGGAGAAATTTATTCTGCTCCAACTGCTACTGCTGGTCTTCGTAACATTACAGGTCAAGTTAATGGTGACGGAACTGTGACAATTTATGGTGTAACTTCAACAGTTAGCACCCAAACCGATCAGGGTGCAGACCCAAATAAAGTTGTGGCAATTACTGATCTGGTGTCAGCGACGAATTTACCCATAACCGAAAGCTTTAACACAGTAGAGTCAGCCAAATACGGTGAAGTCCTTCGCGGTGTTTCCTTCACACCCTCGTCAACACCTGTTTCTCCACCAGTTGTTTCTACCCAACCTCCGGCAAGTCCTACCTTTAATCATGTTCTAATTATTTCCATTGATGGATTACACAACTCTGACCTCTCAGTTGCTAATCTGCAATCTTCTTTAAGCAATATCAAGCGTTTGCAAGGCGAAGGTGTTACCTACACCAATGCTTTCACCTCTGCACCCTCTGACTCCTTCCCTGGCGAACTAAACTATATCACTGGTGCGAATCCTGGCACGACTGGTGTATTTTATGACAAATCCTACAGTCGCACCTTGTATGCTCCAGGTACTACTGCTGCTGAAATCGCCGCCGGTACTGCTAAACCGGGTACTGGTGTGGAATTTGCCGAAAACGTTGATGCATCTTGGGCTGCTGGTGGTACTTTAGATGGTGGTCAAGGGTTTGATACCAGTCAACTGCCTGTTGATAGCAATGGCAACCCTGTTTATCCCAACCAATACCTCAAGGTCAATACAATTTTTGATGTGGCTAACGCGGCTGGACTGAGTACTGCTTGGTCTGACAAGCATCCCGCAGCTTATACAATTCTTGCTGGACCGTCTTCAGATCCCACGCAGTTTAATTTTGCTACGGGAAAGGTTGGTAGTATCGACGATTACTCTTCCCTAGAAATTAATGCCGCAGTAGCGATCGATCCAACTAAGCCCGGTACTCTCCCAACTAGCACGGGTGCTTTAGTCGATCAGTCAACAGGGACTCCTTACTCCAATACCAACCCTGATATTACATCCAATTTCTTTAACGACGCGACAAAGGGTAATCCGGCTCTGTTTAAGGCTCCACCCACTGGTTTTAGCGCGAATCAGTTCACCAGTGTGGCAACAACCTCCGCCTACGACGATCTCAAGGTTAAGCAAATACTCAACGAGATCGATGGCTTTAACGCTGCGGGGACGACAAAAGTTGACACTCCAGCAATTTTTGGCTTGAATTTACAAGCTGTGAGTGTAGCCGAGAAAGAGCCAGCTACTCAATTTAACGGTGGCGGGATTGACGCTAATGGAAATGCTCGTCCCGATCTGGTAACGGCAATCGATCATACCGATCAGAGCATTGGTCTGATTTTGGATGAATTACAAAAGCAAGGATTGGACAGTTCAACTCTGGTGGTTTTAACCGCCAAGCACGGACAAAACCCAGTCCAAGATCCTACCGTTGGTTTGAATAGTACATTTGATAGTGTGACTGGTGCTGTCGGTGGTGATGGCAACCTGACTGCTTTTGGCGCACTTCTCGCACAGAATGGTATTCAGCTTGATGCTGAGAGAGGTGGCGATACTTCATCCTTGCTCTTCTTGAAGAATCCATCCGATGTTCAAAAAGCTGTAGCACTACTGAATGATAAGAATTACTCATTTGATAGTGCGATCGATCCAAATACCGGGGTGGCCTTTTCTACAGAGGATGCTGCTGCTCAGGGAACGGTACTGTATGGTCAAGGGATTATCAATGCCGGATTGGGAGATCCAGCAACCAGCGATCGCACTCCTGATATTGTTGTCGAACTCAATAATGGCTACTTTTTTGGTAATGCTACCAAGAAACGTGCAGAGCATGGTGGATTTACTGATGCTGACACTCATGTAGCCTTGATTGCTGGTAGTAGTGGATTAGCCAGCAGTCTCCAAGGGACGACCAACACTCAAACCGTTTCTACTACCCAAATTGCCCCGACTACACTACAGTCTCTAGGCTTAGATCCTAACCAACTTCAAGGTGTGCAGATTGACGGAACTCAGTTATTACCTGGCTTAACCCAGCCAGCACCAGACATCACATTTGGTTCAACTAATAGCGATGATGTCACCGTCAACTCCAACCAAATTCTCTTTGCTGGTAACGGCGCAGATACAGTAGAATCTGCCAATCCTAACACCACAGTTATGGCGGGTAACGGTGATGATACGGTGTTTGTAGGCAGTGACTCTTCAGTGTTTGGCAATGATGGCAACGATCAAGTCTTTGTTGGTGCAGACGGTCAAGCTGGTAATACCAATGTTGATGGTGGAAATGGTAATGATACCATCACCGTAGTAGAAGCCAAAGCAGATAATAATCTGTTTGGTGGTGCTGGTAATGACAACCTCCAAGTAGTTGAGGGTTCTGGACAATTCCTGTTTGGGGGTTCCAACGATGATACTCTCCGTAGTGGTGGCAGTAATAACCGTCTCTATGGTGGTTCTGGAAATGATACACTTTACGCCAATCACAATGATTTTCTGTCTGGTGGCGATGGTGACGATCACCTATTTACTGGTAATGGAGGTGGAAATCGCCTGACTGGTGGCGCTGGTGCTGACCAATTCTGGATTGCCAATGCCGGACTACCAACCAGCAAGAATATTGTTACCGACTTCATTCCAGGAGTTGATCTGTTGGGAATTGGCGGTATTGCTAGTGCTACTAAATTCAGCGATCTAACGCTGTCACAAGTTGGCAGTGATACCTTACTGAAGGTAGGATCTACTGAATTAGTTTCACTGCTAGGTGTAACATCTAGTACGCTGACTGCTAACAACTTTACTTTCGCTTAGTATTGTGGTTTAGCCCCTGACTGTCTGATTAGTACACAACACAAATTTGAAAGCTTAAACCCTACTAAAATTGTTAGTGGATAAGCTTAAACATACCAATTAGACAGTCAGGGGTTGTCAGTGGTTCGGGAGCTAAGGCTTGGGCAAGGTTTGCGATGTGCTGGTCGAGTTCGGCTTGAACTTTGGTTTGTTCGTCAGCGATTTTGTGAGCCTCAAATTCAGCATCTACAGTCATGTATCGATTCTCTTCGATAAAGCTGGATAGATTTGTACGAAGGCCTTCTAGAAAAAAAGTAAGTTCTGGAAAATCCACTTCATTCTCGTAACCAATACACGAACATAATTTCTCTATTTTTAGCCTTTATTTTCCTTAACCGAGCAATATTAAGAGTAATTTAAATGCTCTTGCCCTGGCTAAAATCTTTTCTAGTTCTTGACTTTTCATGTCTATTGTAGAGTCAAATAGTTAAGATTTCAAGAGGCTTTACGTCATGAAAATTTCGACAAAAATTGTTCTGTCAACAGTTTTTATAGGTATTTTGGGGTTTGGTAGTTTTACACGAGCAACTTATGGCAATCAATTACCATCTCAACTTTTAGCTACACAGCAATATAAAAGCGGTATCAAACTCGCTGAAGCTGATAGCCCTAATGATCGTGACAGCAGTCATGAAGATGGGGATACAGAAGCTAGTGATGTTAGAAGAGTGCCTATTACAAAGATCCATAGAATCACCCATACTAAACATCAAAACATACATCATCAAAAATCTCATCATGCAAGGAGGCATCACACTAAGTAACAGCGCTTTATTTTCACTGCCATAGGTAAGGGGAAAAGGTATTAGTTTTTAATCCCTGCCCCCTTTCCCCAGCCTCTTCGTTAGACCAGAATAAGTAGCTAGACGTAAATAAATTAAAGTTTGTAGTCAGGACTTTAGTCGTAATAATCCTTGCTTTGAGCGATAAATCGCTCACTACTAACTAGGATTTTACTTTATGTTTAATTATGCCTACCTACTTAATTAATGCCCAACCTTTCAAATACAAATTAATTCCCCAATCAATTCTGCCGCCCGCTCTCCATATTTTTTCTGAACATCATTGTTATATGGCAAGTTACCTTCACTCAAAAAATCGCTCCTAAATAGAGAAAAATTTAATCCTCTCTTTGAGTTCACCTATTCTACCAGTTCAATACCAAACAAGGATTTAAATTCGTCTTCTCTTTGTTTTATATCTGAATATTTAGTTAGGTTGTTTTGTTGAAAGATTGGGCTGACTGCCTCGTTAAACATACAAGAATAATATTGCTCCACACCACCATACATAAACCCATACAGGTTGTCAAATCTTGGCGATTAACCGCCCTTTCTAGTGGCATCGCTTTTTTAGTTCTCTGACAAAATGCTAAGTTTTCTTAATGGAAGCTCATCTGGTTAAGGTAATAGCAACAGTGACAAGAAAAACTTTTCAAACCATTCCTCGTAATGTCTGGGTTTTGGGATTTGTCAGCTTGTTAACTGATATTAGTTCCGAGATGATTCATTCAGTGTTGCCGTTATTTCTAGTTTCGGCATTAGGAGCAGATTTACTAACAGTTGGCTGGATTGAGGGAATTGCAGAATCAACTGCTTCTGTGTTCAAAGTTTTTTCAGGGGCCTTAAGCGATTATTTAGGACAGCGTAAGAGATTGGCTGTCGCTGGTTATGGGCTATCTACCTTAGTTAAACCCCTGTTTGCATTGGCAACTAGTCCTGGGTGGGTATTGATGGCTCGTTTTGGCGATCGCGTTGGCAAGGGAATCCGTGTAGCTCCCCGCGATGCAATAGTAGCAGATGTTACCGATAGCGCTAATCGTGGAGCCGCCTACGGTTTGCGCCAGTCTCTGGACACCATCGGCGCATTTACTGGGCCACTAATTGCATTTATGTTGATGTCTTTTTCAGGACAGAACTTTCGTCTAGTTTTCTGGTTAGCGGTGCTTCCCGGTATCTTAGCAGTAGCTCTTTTAGCAATTGGCGTGCGGGAACCCAGCAATATCAACAGTCAAAGACAGAATAATCCTCTACAGTGGTCTGCTTTGCAAAGTTTAGGTAAAAGCTACTGGGTGCTAGTTGCAGTTGCGCTACTATTTAATCTTGGTAACTCTAGTGATGCTTTTTTATTGCTGCAAGCACAGCAAGCTGGAATATCTGCCTCGCTAGTACCACTTACCCTGGTTGTAATGAATGTAGCTTACTCTCTCAGCGCCTATCCAGTAGGATTGCTATCTGACCGCATTGGTAGATTGGGACTATTAGTAGGTGGATTTTGTGTGTATGCTTTAGCATATCTAGGTTTTGCCTTTGTTGATGCTCCTTGGCAGGTGTGGGGACTGTTTGGGCTGTATGGACTGCATCAGGGAATGAGTCAGGGCATATTGTTAGCACTAGTAGCAGATAGAGTTCCGTCCCATCTACGGGGTACTGCTTTTGGGTTAATTAATTTGGCTATTGGTGTAGCGCTTTTACCAGCTAGCCTGTTGGGAGGTATTTTGTGGCAAACAATCAGTCCAAAAGCAACTTTCATTGCTGGAAGTGTTTTCGCTGCGAGTGCAATTGTATTACTGCTGGTATTTGAAGGCGGAAGACGGAAATCAGTAGGTAGAGAGTAAAAATCTTCATTGTCAGCCATATCTTTCCAAGTTCTTGACTTTTTCTCTCTACGATGAGCCTTCAAGTTCAGATGTTGTTTGTACCAGACTGCGCTCATCTAAACTATGATTACTTACTATTTTTCTTGTGAAAAAGAAATGAACAAAGTTGCAAAAGTCACAATTTTCTTCTGGATCATGAAGATCATCGCCACGACGCTCGGCGAGACAGCAGGTGACTTCATCTCAATGTCTCTTGGGCTGGGGTATTACGTAGCTTTTGCTATAACGTTCGCCATTCTGGCCATTCTCCTGTTTTTTCAAATTCAATCCGACAGATATCGTCCAGCCCTTTACTGGACGGCCATCATCGCGACAACCACAGCCGGAACCGAAGTTTCAGACCTGATGGATCGATCTTTCGGGCTGGGCTACGCAGTGGGATCGCTTATCCTGGTAGCTGGTCTGTTGAGCGTTCTTGCTATCTGGTACTACCGGGATCGGGATCTGAGCGTTTATCCGATCGTGAGGAAAGACGCAGAGACCACCTATTGGCTAGCTGTCGTGTTTTCCAACAGTTTGGGAACCGCCTTTGGTGACTTTCTGACAAGCAACTTGGGACTGAGCTATATCCAGGGCGCATTCGTGACGGCCAGCGTCATTGGTGTTGTCATCGCCCTTCACTACGTAACAAAGTTGAGCGATGTTCTCCTATTCTGGCTCGCGTTCATCTTCACGCGACCCTTCGGAGCCACCTTCGGAGATTTTCTGACCAAACCAGTCAAAAGTGGCGGTCTATCACTGCCAAGGGAATATGCTTCCGCGATCGCCTTTATTCTGCTGGCAGTTGTCCTATTCTTTTCTGTGCGAAACGAGAAAAAAGTGCGTCACCCAATTGAGTGATGCGTTTAATCAGGCAGATGACTATTTTTTGTTAAATACAAAATAAATAGTATAGAGAGATGAGAATTTTAATAATTGAAGATGACGAACGCATCGCTAAACCCTTAGCCGAAGATTTAAAACACCAGCATCATGTTGTTGATATTGCTTGTGATGGGATTGAAGGTTGGGAATATGCCCAAGCAGGGAATTATGATTTAATTTTATTAGATTTAATGTTGCCACGCTTAGATGGAATTACTCTGTGCAAACGGTTACGTGCTTCTAATTATAACGCTTTTATTCTGATGCTGACAGCACGAGATACAACACCAAATAAAATAATTGGACTTGATGCTGGTGCAGATGATTATTTAGTTAAACCATTTGATCTAGAAGAATTAGCAGCACGAATTAGAGCTTTATCTCGGAGAAGCCAAGAAACTCGCCAATTAATTTTAATGCACGGTGATTTACAATTAGACCCTAGGAATTGTCATGTAACCTATGGCAACAAGCCTTTATCATTAACACATAAAGAATACATGATATTAGAATGTTTTTTGAAAAATCCTACTCAAGTTTTAACTCGCTCTGCAATTTTAGATAAATTGTGGGAGTTTGATAAATTATCTGGGGAAGAAACCGTTAAAACTCATATAACAAATTTAAGAAAGAAACTCAGAGCGGTAGGAAGTTCAGAAGATTTTATTGAAACCGTCTACGGTATTGGTTATCGTCTTTGTCCTAAAGAAGGGCAAATCTAACTGATGTTTGAAAAAATTCGCCGTCGTTTACTGTTGTCTTATTTAATTGTATTATCATTAATTTTAGGTGGATTTGCAATTGCCGTTCGGATTGTCTTTATTCATAGCCTCTATAAACAACAAACACAAAAACTTGCTGCATTAGCACAAGTTGCTGCTGCTAATGCTGAGTTTGATAACGGTAGAATTAAAATTGAAAATGACTTACCTCAAGATAAATTATTTGAAAATCATCAAGAGTTAAATTGGTTTGATACTAAAGGTAATCTCATAGAAAAACAGGGACAATATCTTTTAAAATTACCTGTTCATGTAAAAGAAGGAGAACAAATTAATCCAGTTGGTAAAAATCGTGTCCAGTCTGTCACTTTACCAATTATTAGTAGTGACGATAAACAATTCATTGGATATGTAAGAGCTAGTCAATCTCTAGAAGAATTAGATGAAACTTTAAATAAATTAGATTTTGGATTAGGTGGTGGAATTATTGTAGCTTTGATTATTAGTGGTGTTGGTGGAGTTTGGCTAACTCGTCAAGCAATGCAACCAATTGAAGAAAGCTTTGAACGGTTAAAACAGTTTACTGCTGATGCTTCCCATGAACTCCGCAGTCCTTTAATGGCAATTAAGAGTAATGTAGGGGTAGCACTAAAGTATCCAGAAGGAATGCGAGAAACTGACGTAGAAAAATTTCAGGCTATTTCTAGTGCTACTAACCAAATGACTCGGCTTACAGAAGACTTACTATTTTTAGCTCGTCATGATAATATTCCTAAGCAGAGTAAAGAAACTGTTAATCTTAGTTCAATTTTAAATAATTTAGTGCAACTACATCAGCCGCAAGCGCTCGCTAAACAAATTCATCTGAAAAGTCAATTGACTGAAAAGATTGATCTGTTATGTGATCCAAATCAGATAACACGGTTATTTACTAATTTAATTCAAAATGCTATATATTACACACCGTCAGAAGGAATAGTAGAAATCATAGCTAATCGTTCTGTTTCCGATATAGTAGTTAATGTCCAAGATACAGGTGTAGGAATTGCACCAAAAGATTTAGAAAATATTTTTGAGCGTTTTTGGCGAGCAGATAAATCACGTTCTTATAATTCTGGTGGTTCTGGTTTGGGATTGGCTATTGCCCAAGCTATTGCTCAGAATCACGGTGGACTAATTACTGTCACAAGTCAATTGGGAATTGGTAGTTGTTTTACAGTGCGTTTCCCAGCAGGCTCACTTAATTAATGTTTATAAAAATGCCTTATCAAATACCATAATCCAGCTAGATTAACTAGAAAGACTAAAAGTTTTAAAATTGTTACTCCTTTAATTAACTCATATATTTCGGGAGGCATACTAATACTAACTAATCCAATAACTAATATCTTTGTCCAGGTTGTTTCATACCATAAACCTACAGATTCAATTGCAGTTACTAAGGCATAAAGTCCTATAGCTATACCACTAAACTTTAACGTCGAATGTTTGACATTGATAACTTCTTCTAATGACCATTCAATAATCTCCAGTTTTCCTTCTAAAACATACGATTGAGAGAGCGTTACGAGAGCTGCGTGATTTCTCAAAGCTAAAAGTAAAACGAGGGATGTTGTAGCCAGTAGTAAAGCAACAAAGCCCTTATAGATTACGATTGCTACTAAACCAGTAGGACGCTTCTTTTTCATTTAAATATTATTTGTGTTCCCCCTCCTGGCGCTGCATCTGCCGATACTCCAATACCTGTTGGGTGAACACGACAGACATCTTTAGTATTGAGGCGATAGTACCTAATGCGCTTGATTTTATAAAGTAAGTAGAACAGGTGGGAAAAACCAAACTATGTTAATAAAAGTAAAGTGGGCTAAAACCCTCTTTCTCCCTGCCTTCTGCTTCCTGCCTCTTGCCTAAACCTGATGATAAATATTCACACCGACTTACTTATCCCTCTTCTGTCACTTTCCGGAATAAGCAAGTAGTAAAGAAGCTAAATCATCCAGAAGCATAACAGGGTTTAAATTGATTCATGGCTGCAATTAAATGATTGAATCCCAGTAATAACTGTGAATTAGGGAAAATATCGAGCCAAGGATAAATCAACCAAAATAGTAAGAGTGGTTGGACGATTAGACGCAGATTATTTAAAACATTCTTCCATCCAGATTCATGATTCCATTGTTGATGATTAGAAAAGTCAATATGACTAGTTCTTTGCCCCTCAGCCTCAATTTGGCGAGATTGATTTAAGGCTAACAAGGCTGGAGAATTCAAACTAATCATCGTGTAAACGCAAAAAATAATCTCCCACCACCTCTCAATATGTTGAAAATTTGTGAAACGATAATCTGTCCAGCCTAGTTCTTGTTTACACTGTCGAAAACCATATTCAACCCAGGTTCTTAATCCATATAAGTCGCCTAAAGTCTTTTTCAAATTCCCTTGAAGATTCGTCATCACGAAGGAGGTAGAATTTTCTGGCATGGTTTCTGGGTCAGTAGTTATTTCCCAGTAAGTTATGGTTCTTTTTTTACCATAAATTATTTCTCTAATGTATCTAGTCTCTGATTTTTGATTACTAAATGTTCTCTCAAATTTACACCAATTGTTTGCTCTAACACTTTGCCCTGCTGGCAACCAGACTCCATGATTACTTCTAATTGCTACCACATAGGCTAAGTTATATTCATCCAGTTTTCTAATAAATTGGCTACTTTCACCATATAAACTATCTGCCAGTACCAGTTCAATCTGAAAGCCCTCTTCCATTAACTCTGTAATCATTTCTGACGCTAACTCTATTTTAGTTTTATATTTATCTCCCTCTTTCAGCGTCCCTTTTGGTTTAAACACTTTTACCATTAATGGAAAGGTTATATTAGAGTAAACTCCATAAGCATTGACTGAAACTATTCCATTATCAATTTTTCCCACACTTCCTAAGTATTGTCTCGCCACATAGTCAGTCTTTTTACCTTTTTTTCTATCTCCAGTTTCATCTATTACTACTGTAATCGCCTGACCATTCAATACTTGCTTAAGTTTATTTAATCTTCGTTGTTTTAATTCATCTACTGACCAATCTGAATTTGCCAGGAAATGATGTAATGATTGGGCTGAGTTTATACTTACTACCTTCGCTATCTCTGGTAATGATTTCCTTTTTATTGTTGATATGATTCCTAAGTGTAAATATTTGAAACACTCATAATTTCTTACTTCCTTAAATAGGTCTTTATAATCTGCACAATATTCATCTATAGCAATCCTAAATGAGTTGTGAAAAATTACACATAACGATAAGCTGGATCTAATTAATATAGAAAATATACAACTCCCTATATGAAAGAATTGATAGATTTTATCCAAGGGAACCCAGATAAAAGAGAACTGAAACGAGCACTGGCTGTACAAATGGTGATGGAAAGTTACACTCATTCTCAAATTACAGAAATTTTGCACGTATCTTTAGGTTTTGTCAATAAGTGGAAATATATTTTTGTGGAACAGGGGGTTGCAGGGTTAAAACTTAAATATCAAGGTTCGAGGGGTTATCTTGATAGCAAACAAAAACAAACAGTGATTGAATGGCTTAAACAAAAAGATTACTGGCATTTAAATGAACTAAAAAAGTACATAGAATCAAGTTTTAATATAGCATTTGAGTCAAACCAAAGCTATTATGACCTATTTAAAGAAGCATCTATAAGTTGGAAAAAAACACAAAAAAAGAACCCACGCAAAGACGAGGAGTTAGTAGCAAAAAAAACTAGAAATTACAGCATGGCTTAATGCACATAAAAGTGAGATTGTGTCTGGAGAAATGGTTGTATTTTTTGAGGATGAGTGTCATTTGTTGTGGGGAGACATTTGTGGTTATATTTGGGGTAATACTCAAGAAAGAATTGAAGTTCCAGTTCTTAACGAAAGACAAAGACAGACATACTTTGGCGCACTGAATTATTACACACAAGAATTTTTAATTAAGCCGTTCAAAAAAGGTGATTCTAAATCGGCAATTGCATTCGTAGAATACTTACTTACTCAATATCCGAAAAGCCGTATAGCTTTGATTTGGGATGGTGCTAGTTATCACCGTTCAGTTGAATTTCAAGATTATTTAAAATCTGTAAATCAGGGGCTAAACGAGAACGAATGGAAAGTTACTTGTATTCGCTTCGCTCCTAATGACCCGACACAAAACCCAGTGGAAGATATTTGGTTGTCTGCTAAAAAGTTTATTAGAGAATTTTATCATCTATGTAAATCTTTTACTATTGTCAAGCGTTTATTTGAACTCGCTGTTCACCATGAAATATTTAATTTCCCAAAAATATTTATGTATGATTGATTTTCACAAATGATTTAGGATTGCTATATGATGGCAACTGTTGGGTGGGCATCTCTTGCCAAATGTTTCAGTATTTGTAACTCTACATCCATTGCCCCACTTACCTTTCAAGGTTTTCTTTTTTTATTCTTTTATTCAGAATACCCGGAAAGTGACAGAAGAGGGTTATAGGGTCTAGAAAGACTGCAACTTAATTTGAATGTCTGTTTCTAAGCCAACGACAAAGACTGCCGAATCTCCAAACTTGGGTGGGCCTGCCACAATTTGAGGATTTTGAGAAAAGCCAAATTCTTCAGTCGGAATGCCAAACACGCTTCGTTTGAGCTTGCCGTCTCCATTGACATCGTGAAAAGCGGCCACCGCATAGCTTCCTGGCTGCAAATTTTCAAATGCGACAACTAAAGAAATGCTGGTGACTTTGACACAGCGAGCTTGCACAGCATCAGTTTCTCTATCTGGAAACCCTCGTCCATTGGCAAACAAACTTAGACATACTTGTCCTCGCTGGCTCTTCAATCCCTGAACCGTAATTACTAAGTTACTTTTAGGTAGTGCTTCAGCCTTTGAGGAAGACATGAGTTCTCTACTGAGGTTAATGGACATTACCCCTGCTGGTAGTAAGCTGCGGGTTGGTGCTGCAAAGCTAGGCAGGCTACCTGAAACCATCACAGCAATTGGTAATAATGTGCCAACTGCTGCTTGAATTCTGTTACACAATGCTTGCATGAATTTATTTACCTTCAGATGAAAATGGACAAACTTGCCCTGTTTAATTTCTCAGTTCGCCAACTGTCACGGTCAAGCTACTGTTTGAATTATTTTCAAACGAGTGCATTAGTTGCTAATGTAGTCAAGAATGCCGTGCGACAATATTCCCAAGACGCACGAAAAAACATGACTGGGGTCATACCCACGGCAGGAGCAGATACGGTACAGTTATGAGGGCAAACAACTAGGGTGTTGTTTCAGTGCCCGGAGATATCATTGCTCTGTTATGCTGCCTCGCCTCAAAATAGAGTTTTATCGTTTTCCTTATGGTATGAGCAATGCATCTTCAGCAGATACAACTGTTGCTGTGCTTCAATTTGCGCGTATAGACTAGTTTACTGAGGGGTTTCTGTTTGGCTTAAGCCTAAAAGCCATGTGAAGTTTTTTAGCTGATCTCTCTGCTAAAGTCGCACAAGCAAAACGGTAGAATCCAAAATAGCAAGTATTTTAACCCATAGAAATTTCAGTGATGATATTCCTTCGCTCTCTTCCCCGGACTTTTCGATATCTGGAGTGGATTTTCATCACCGTTCATTTTGGAGTGTGGCTGAGTAGACCAGAGGATAGCCTGCCTACCCTGCTTGGATTTTATGGGATTTTGTTCGTCCTGGGTTGGTTGTTCCCGTGTGAACGCCCCTACTGGCAACGCTTTAGCTATATCGTTCTAGGACTCACGATAACGGTGTGGGCTAGACGTGTTGGAATTGACCTCGGTCTATTTTTGTTTTTCTATATTTCCAAGAGCTACTTTCTATTGAATCGTCGCATGACGATTATCATCACTGCTTTCACCGCAATGCCTTGGGTAATCAGCGAATATTTTGCGGAGGTCGAGCGAGCAAAATCCTCTCTTGAGATCGCTTCTGTGTCTGGAGTAAACTCTGACAATTCCCTAAATATTATGATCAGCACTTTAGCGGTTTATACCGCTGCCAGTTTCTTTGTGATCATGTTTAACTCGATGCTAATTGCAGAGCAGAAAAGCCGCCAACGGGTAGAGGAACTATCGGAGCAGGTTGAAACACTGGCTGCAACACTGGAACGAACCAGGATTGCTCGCGAGATTCATGACTCGCTGGGGCATACCCTAACTGACCTCGATATTCAACTTGCAGTCGCCCAACAGTTGCGGTTCCGTAATCTCGAACAGGCATTTCAGGCAGTTGATACTGCAAAAATACTTGCTGGGCAGTGTATTGAGGATGTAAGCCAAGCCTTAGCTCGGATGCGTCAGTCCGACTTTGATCTCAATCAAGCCTTAACTGCGCTGATGGAACAGGTGCGTCACAACTCGGCTCTACAAGTTGAATGGCAGGTCAATCTCCCTAAGCTTTCCGTTCACAAAAGCTATCAAATCTACTGCATTGTTAAAGAAGGCATGGTTAACGTGCAAAAGCACGCTCACGCTTCTCAAGTTAATTTTTGTGGACGGTTAACGTCGGAGGGGATCGTCCTCAATATCAAGGATAACGGCGTTGGTTTTGACCCGGAAAAGTTACATATAGGATTTGGCATCCAAGGCATGGTAGAGCGAGTACAACTTCTAGGTGGTAAGCTTGAACTCAAAACCGCCCTCGCGCAGGGAACACAAATTCAAGTCAGACTTCCCCTATGATTCGTCTGTTGCTTGTGGATGACCAAGATATTTTTCGGCAGGGATTAGTCGCTTTACTTTCGGTTGAAACCGATTTAGAGGTGGTTGGGCAGGCAAGAAATGGCTTGGAAGCGATCGCCAGAGCGAAGGCGCTCCAACCCCATGTGATTTTAATGGATGTGCGTATGCCTGTTTGTGACGGTGTGCAGGCAACCCGCGAGATCCATCAACATTATCCCTGGATTCGGATTTTGGTCTTAACCACGTTTGATGATGATGAATATATTTTGCAATCACTCCAAATGGGCGCATTAGGCTACCTGCTCAAACGCACTCCGGCTCAAGAGATTGCCTCTGCCATTCGCTCAGTTTCTCAAGGCTACAGCCAATTGGGGCCAACAATTGCCCTTAAAGTTTTTTCCCAACTAAAATCTTCACAACCTTCACCCAATTCCTATCAGGACTTACTGAGCAAACGAGAAATTGGGGTGTTAAAATTGGTCGGTCAAGGTAGAAATAATCAAGAAATTGCACAGGAACTGCATTTAAGTGAAGGAACAGTGAAAAATTATGTTACCCAAATTTTGAACAAACTGGAGATGCGCGATCGCATCCAGGCAGCTCTCTGGTCACAGCAAAACTTGCTTTAGCTAAGACACGCCCATATCGGTGTTTTCCTGTAAACTTCAGGATGTCTACCTAACCTGGTACTCCAATACACCAAATCGCCATCATAGGGACTTCTATCACCTTTTACCAACTACATAATTATTGCTACTGCTATCCCGTGCAGTCAATCCGTCTGTACTCTCTGCCAAAAAGGGTTTAAGACCCCCACCTAAGTTTTGAATTTCAGTGGTCTGCAATTGGGTGGGGTCAGAATCCCCGTCCAATTCCCTTCTGACTTGAAAATCAAACTTTGGCTAAAAACCAAGAAGGATATGTGGCTGAAGTCGTTCAATGACGACAGCCTAAACTGAAACATTAATTGTGGGTCTAACTTGCAACTGGAACAGGCTCAAGATTAACTTGATAACCAAGCTTTTCTAAGCGCAAAACCCAAGCGTTTCTTGACACTTTCCGGTCGTTGTTTGTCAAAATAATCAGCTCCTAAATCTTTATAAGGTTCTTGGCGCGATATTAAATGATATGCGATCGTTAAAATAGAATGTGCAACAGCAACAGCTGCGCGTTTTTTGCCTCTTCGCCCACTAATACGACGAAACTGAGCAGCAAGGTAAGTTTTAGTATGAGCTAGGGCATGAGCAGCTTGAACCAGAATTGTTCGTAAGGAACGATTGCCTTTACGGGTATTAGTTGAAAGCGTTTTACCAGCACTTTCGTAGTTACCAGGAGCAACCCCAGCCCAAGCAGCTAAATGTTCAGCACTTGGAAAACGGCTCATATCCATGCCGATTTCAGAGACAATAATCTCCGCAGTTCGACTAATACGTGGATATCTAAATAGTAGATTCTGACTTGCGTGCTCACTAAAACCTCAAAAATTGCTCAGTGGCGACAATTGGTAATTCCTCTCGATATCTAGGTTAGACTGCCCTTCAGGCTCTAGTGCTCTAATAAGGAAACAACCTCGCTTGTATCAGCCTTATCTTGGAAATTACCACATTTTCATTCATGGTGATGAAATTTTTTCATTGGGACTGCCCTCTGCCTTCCCCCAACCTAGATCACCAAAAGTTGCTAAGAACCACATTATCCTTTAAGTGACACTTTTGGTCACAGTATGGTTCACAATTTGGTCATGCAATGGGTAAAAGCACAGTAAACCTACGCATAACAAATTTGAGTAAATCTTTTCGAGTTCTTTACTTTTAGTGTGTAAAGTGCAACTACTTACCAGAGATTAATGATTAATAACCATAAACTTGAGTTTTAGTTGTGCTATTGAACAATGGTTGAAAAACATAACTCAACATCCACCTCTTGCTTGCATCTTCTCTACCTCTACCTTCAACGATATAGAAAACTGATTTTAGAGGAATTTGACAATAATATTGGACTAAATTTCCAAGTTCTTAAGTTTTATTATCCAGAGTAAATTTGCTCACTATATTTTTCAGGAAGGTTAACATGAAAAAGCTAATTCATGCTGTTGCATTAACTTTAACAGTTGCATCTTTATCATCTGCTGCCTATGGCTCAACCACGATGAAAACTAGCAGATTTCCTGAGATTGTTGGAGCAGTGCAATTTCCTGAAAAGAAGGCAAAAGTTGTCAGACATTCTTTTCAGCTAAAAATTCCCCAAGATAGCAGAGCTTTATCCCAGATGACTATTGCTGTACCTCAAGGTTTAACTGTAAGGAATGACATTAACTTATCTGACCAGTCTGGTCAAAAAATTGCTGCCAATATTACTGTCAATGACAGAACCATTACAATTGCTTTCCCTCAACAGGTAGTTCCTGGAACTGAACTCAACATTGATCTCAATCGTGTCTTAATCTCAGGGACTTCTAATGCTTGGCTCTATCCAGTTTCTGTCAGGCTTGTGGGGCTGAATGCAGATATCCCAGTGGGTGTATTTCGGCTACGAATTTACTAACAGGTGTTTTTGATAAAAAGTTGAACAGCAATTTTAGCCGTGATGGTTGTGATAACAGGAGTATGACTGCGGGTGTCAAGTGTATTAGTATTGTCTTTATGCATAACAATTGAGTCGCTAGTATGTTTATCCATTTCCTTGCCAGTTTTTGCTCAGACAGCTAGAGTATCAAACCTTACCCTGGAGACGGCAATAAACCAAGCTGAAGCAAATAATCCTCAATTGCTGGCAGCACAGCGCAGTATTTCTGTTACTCAGGCAGGAGTCGCCATCGCTGGAGTTATATCAAATCCACGACTAGCAATAGATATACCTTTTGGTCAAGCTGAAACTAAGCGTACTATTGGTATCGAGCAAGCGATTGAACTGGGTGGTAAACGCGGAGCACGTCTAGCTTTAGCCAACTCCGAGGTGCAACAAGCCCAGTTACAATTAGACTCTTTACGTTGGCAAATTCGTATTCAGGTACGTCAGGCTTATGCAGAGTTAGCGGTCGCTCAAGGAGCGCAGCAGAATACAGAACAATCTCTTGCTATCAACAAACAACTTGTTGATATTGCTAAGATACGTTTTCAAGCAAACGATGTAGCACGAGCAGATGTTGTCCAAGCTGAGTTTGCATTTACTCAAGCACAACAAAAACTTGAACCAGCAGTTAACCGCGTTCGTCAGGCTACCATTCGTCTTAATACCCTTTTAGGTCAACCTACTGACACAGCGATTAATTTAGTGGATGGCAAGGCGTTCCGATTTTCTGTGAAAGACTCACAGCAAAAGTTGGCTACTTTAGCAAAGCTTCCAGATTTAAGCGTGTTAAAAAAGTTAGCGAAAGCGTCACGATTAGATTTAGCTCTAGCTCAACAACAAATACAAGTTAATAATAAACAGATTCAAGTGGCTTATTCAGCCCGTATTCCAGATATCACCTTTGCAGCATCTTATGTTTGGGACCCTGGTTTAAGTACATCTGGTGCGCCACCTCCTACAACGACAACAGCTGTCATTTTGGGTGTGCGAGTGGATCTGCCTTTGTTCAATAGCGGAGGGAGTGGAGTCAGACAAGCTCGTGCTAATCTTTCTGTGTCTGAAGCACAGAACGCAGCTTTAGGATTACAAACGGATTCTGAGGTGGCAACAGCCTACGAAAATGTTTTGAGTACCCAACGAGTATTAGAACGCGATCGCACAGTTTTATTACCGCAAGCTCTAGAAGTCCTTAATTTATCCCGCAAAAGTTATGAGTATGGTCAAACTGGTTTGAGTGATGCTTTACTCACACAGCAGTCTGTGCAAGCTGTGTTTGATAACTTCTACACTGATATCCTCTCCTACCAAACGGCTTTAGGCACATTAGAGCAAGCCGTCAATCTACCCTTGTCTGTGATTTACAACACCAATGCCCCCAAAACACCTTAAACAATCGGGGTGTTTGCCGGGGAAACTTCCCTTGCCAAACATCTTTACTACTATCTTGCTGATGCTGTTGCTAATTGGTTGTCAAGGAAAAGACCCAACAGCCACTGAAACCCCTCCTATAGTATCCTTACCTATTGTTGACGTGCAACGCCAGGATATACCTGTGGTAGTAAACATTCGCGGCACAGTTAGCGCTTCTCCGAATGCAAATGCTAAAGTTAGCCCAGCTGTAGCGGGAAAACTTGTAGCTGTTACCGTAGTAAGTGGTCAACAGGTGACTAAAGGGCAAATAATAGCTCGTCTGGATAATCGTCAGAATCTCGATCAGGTAAACCAAGTAACAGCAGCGTTACGTTCAGCCCAAGCGGGTGTTGCTCAAGCACGCACTAATTTGGAACTTGCACAGAAAAATTTCGCGCGATCGCGCCGTCTCTATAACGAAGCTCTTAATCCGACGCAAAAAGCAACAGATCCCGGTATCCAAGGAGCAAGAGGAGGTGTTGCTCAAGCTCAAAGTAATCTCATTTTGGCTCAAAATAACTTACAACGACAACAACAACTCTTTAAAGAAGGCATAACACCTAAAAAAGACTTGATTGCTGCCCAAAATCAGATCGAAACCGCTCAAGGTGCTCTGGTAACTGCCCAAGCAGCTGTACAACAAGTCGCGCCCGATAAAGATGTGATTGCCGCTCAATCTCAAGTGGAAACGGCCAAAGCTCAACTTGCTGCTGCAATTGCTCAAGAGAAACAGGCTAATGCTTCCCGCGATCAAGCCCAAACTCAACTCAGCTTTACTGATATCCGCAGCCCCATCACTGGAATTGTAGCTAACCGCTTTTTGAATAATAGTGATACCACTGACCCTAATACACCAGTCATTCAGGTCGTGAACTTATCAAAGGTAATAGTCAATGGCAACATCAACGCTGACAAAAAAGCTAATATTCGTGTTGGTCAAAGCGCCAAAGTCCTTAGTTTAACTGGCAGCAGCTATTCCGGTGTTGTCACTGCTGTTAGTCCGATTGTCGATCCCCAAAGTAATACCTGGAATATCCAAATCCGCGTTGAGAATTCTGGCGGACAGTTAAAAGAGAACCAAATTGTTACTGCGTCTATTACTACAGATATTCATAAAGCCGCAATTACAGTGCCCCAAACGGCGTTGGTTCCAGACCCAGAAAATCCAAATGGACGTATGGTTTATACAGTCAAAGCTGGGAAGTTGGAAAGAAAAAAAGTGCAAATTGGCATCCAGCAAAGCGATTTACTCAGCGGCGATCGCTCTGCTTCCCGCGTTGAGATTGTGTCAGGATTAATGGGCGATAAAAAAGTGGTAGCTAAAGGTGCTTATGGTTTGGCAGATGGCACTGCTATACAAGAGGTGAAACAATGATTCGCTTCACCAAACTACTACAATCCCAAGCAAAAGCGATTTATCTAATCTTTGTGCTCATTGCGATTTTAGGTATATTAGCTTATGGTAATGTGCCTAGTGGAGTTTATCCAGAATTATCCTTTCCTCGCATTGCCGTGATTGCTGAAGCTGGGAATGTTGCTCCAGAACAGGTAGTCCTTACCGTCACTCTCCCTTTAGAAGCAGCTACCAACCAAGTTTATGGTGTCCAGAAGGTACGCTCAAAGACTACCCGTGGCTCTACAGAACTCTCAATAGAGTTTCAGCCCACAACCGATATGCAGCAAGCTCTCCAACAATTGCAAGCTAAAATTAATGAAGTACGGAGTACCCTGCCATCTGGCGTTAACCTCACGGTTGAGCGAGTTACCCCCGCCATTTTTCCGGTACTCAGCTACAACGTCACTACCGACACTTTAGCGCAAACAGACCTGTATTCAATTGCTAAATATCAAATTTTGCCTCGTTTAACCAAGGTTGCTGGTGTTGCCCTTGTCAATCTTCAAGGGGGAAATATTCCGGAAGTTGAGGTGCAGGTTGACCCGAATCGCCTGCAAAATTATGGTTTGAGCTTATCACAAGTTGCCGATACGATTGGGCGTTCAACTCAGAATCAAGCAGTAGGTAAACTAGATAGCAACTACCAACAAAATTTAGTAGTTACTAATGGTCAGCCAATAGACTCGTCTGCACTCACAGGGATTGTGGTAACAACGAAAGGTGCTGGTAAACCCGTGTTTTTAGAGGATTTGGGACAAGTTTCTCTCGGTGAGGCTGACCGCACCCAAATTGTTAGTGCCAAGGGTCAACCAGGATTAACACTAAATATTTTCCGCCAACCGAATAGTAATGTTGTAGCTGTAGCTGAGGCAGTACAGCAGGAAATTAAGTTGCTGGAAGAAAGCTTGCCGCCAGGAGTGCAAATCGCTAAAGCTTATGATGAATCCGGATTGGTTGTAGACGCGATCGCTAATGTCCGCGATTCAATTGCTATTGGTATTGTCCTAATTATCATTGTACTATACGTATTCTTACGAGAATGGCGCAGTACAGTAATTGCTGCCATCACTATTCCTCTGTCAGCACTTGCTGCTTTTGGAGTCCTATCCTTCGTTGGTCAAAGTCTGAATCTCATGTCTTTGGGAGGACTAGCAGTAGCGATTGGTTTGGTAATTGATGATGCCATTGTGGTAATTGAAAACATCGATCGCCAACTGCAAAAAGACTTGGATTCAACTACAGCCGTAGCCGCAGCAATGGCTGAATTAACTGAACCTGTGATTAGTTCCACGATCACTACGGTCGCAGTGTTTCTGCCTTTGGGATTGTTATCAGGGGTTGCCGGACAGTTTTTTACTAGCCTGACCACTACCTTAACTGCTGCGGTTGGTTTCTCTCTGGTGTTAGCGCTGACTCTCACTCCTCTATTGGCAGCAAGTTGGCTGCGGCAGAAGTCAAATCACTCAGAACCCAAATTGTTAGTCAAGCTGGACAATGCTTATACGGGGCTATTGCGTGTTGTGTTTGGGAAAGCCCGTTGGATTGGTGCGATCGCACTGTCTCTACTAGCAGTCGGGGCAGTATTATTTACTCAGGTAGGTTCGGATTTTTTACCAACCTTTGATGAAGGCAGCTACATCATTGATTACCTCACACCGCCGGGAACATCCTTAACTGAAACAGACTTTCTCGCACGCCAATTGGAAGAAATTATTGGCAAAACCCCTGAAGTAATAAATTGGACGCGACGTACAGGTGCAGAAAATGGTTTATTTGCGACTCAGCCGAATAAAGGTGATATCATTGTCGTCCTCAAGCCACCGGGGCAACGTCAACGCCAAGTCTTTGATATAATCGAAACTCAACGGCAAGATATTTCTAAAAAGTTACCCCAGGTAGATATTGACTTTCACCAAATCCTACAAGATGAACTTAACGACCTTTCTGGTGCAGCTAGTCCTGTAGAAGTGCGAATCTTTGGCGAAGAACCAGCTATTCTGCGTAAATTAGCAGAGCAAGTTCAAACCATCATTGATAATATTCCTGGTTTGGTAGACTTGGTATCTAGTGGAGGAGTGATCTTACCGCAATTAGATATGCGCGTTGATTCCACACAAGCCGGACAGTTAGGATTGACAGAATCAGACGTTGCACAGCAAGTACAGGATGGCTTGTTTGGACGGGTAGCAACTCAGATTCGTCAGGGTGACAAGTTAGTAGATGTGCGAGTTCACCTTTTAGACAGTGTACGTCGAGATCCACAACAAATAGACCAAATTCCAATTGTCGGTACAAATGGCACTACATTACCGCTTTCTGCCTTAGCTACAATCAAACCAACAACAGGCGAGGAAGCGATTTTGCGTGAGAACCAGCAGCGTTACGTTTCCTTTACAGGTGGTGTGGAAAAACGCGATCTCGGTTCGGTTGTCCAAGATATCAAGAAAAAATTAGCCGGATTCAAGCTACCTCAAGGCTACATCCTTTCAGTCGGTGGATTAATTGCCTCTCAGCAGCAGTCTTTCTCACAATTACTGATGGTCATGGGTTTGGGAGTATTGTTAGTCTATCTGGTGCTGGTTATACAGTTCCGTGACTTATTACAACCACTAGTAATTTTTACGACAATTCCCTTAGCGCTTTTAGGAGTAGTGCTGAGTTTGTGGATTACCCAAACACCCCTAAATGTTTCATCGTTTATGGGGATTATTTTGCTCGTGGGTTTGGTGGTAAAAAACGGGATTATTTTGTTGGAATATACTAACCGATTACATTCAGAAGGTCACTCTATAGAATCTGCTTTACTTGAAGCCGGTCGTGTAAGGCTGCGACCAATCTTGATGACCACACTCTGTACTATTCTGGGTTTACTGCCTTTAGCTTTGGGTTTAGGTGCAGGAGCAGAGTTGCAAAAGCCACTAGCGATCGCCGTTATCGGTGGGCTTTCACTTTCTACTATTTTTACTCTAATATTTGTCCCAGCTGTGTTTCGGATCGTTTCTCGATTTCAGCGTTAAAATGCTATGCAAATTATCATGTATCTGACAAAAGTTTTTTATAAAGTGGGTGATATTCCTATATTTAATCCTCTTTATATCCATGCTTACATTATTCATCAATGGCTATTAAACTTTAGAAGCCAGCCTTTGTCAGTTAATCAAAAATCAGCAATAATATTCCCCCCCCATCAAGATGATGAGACTTTAGGTTGTGGTGGTTTAATTGCTCTTAAACGTGAAATGGGAATCCCGATTAAAGTTATTTTTTTGACCGATGGGCAAAAATCGCATACAGCAATCCCCTGGGTTCAACCACTAGAAAATCTTATTCAAGTTCGTAAACAAGAAGCAACAACAGCTTTACATATTTTAGGGGTAGAAGTATCAGATATTCACTTTTTTGACTTAATAGATGGCACTCTAAACCATCTAAGTAATGAGCAATATCAAAATACTATTAAGCATCTTGTTGAGCTTATACAAACTTTTAACCCAGGGGAAATTTATGTTCCCCATCGAAAAGATAATCATCCAGACCACGAATGTACTTATAAATTCGTTAAAGCCGCAGTTGAACAATCACAAATAGAATTGGAAATACTGTAATATCCCATTTGGATATTTTGGTTATCGCCATTATTTATCAAATTAAGATTTTCTGATTTAACTGGTGCTTATCGATTATGTATTAACTCTGTTTTAGAACAAAAAAAGCGAGCAATTACAGTTTATAAATCTCAAACTACAATTCTTCCACCTCGGTTTCTCAAAAGTTTTTTGCTGAATCATCACGAAATTTTCTTTAAAGCTCAACCGAAAATATAAGTTAGTAAGTTAAATTTAAATTTAACGCTATTTTGAACTTAATGAAGGTGTATCAAGTCTTTTTATGTCCTTAATTATGCCTGCCTAACGCTCTTTTATTACTCTCATTATAAAATATTCAAAACCTTGTTTTTCCGTTCTTGGTTCCAAACAAGGATTTTTTGGCTTTGCTGAACAACTTGAGTTTGGACTAATTGGCATTTAGCAGCAAAGAATAGAAGGCAAGAGATGACAAAGATTCAAGATCAGTATCTTATTTTTCTCTCTTCAGAGACATGAAAGAGCGCTAAACAATGATTAAAATTGATTACCGTTGAAATATTAACGATAGGTGGTGTTGATTTAGAACTATTTAAACTCAAACTGTTCTGTGATATCTTTTGCTTTAGGTATAATTTTACCGTCTTTAGTTAACTTAAATTGCAACCCCCGCCACTCAATTGTAGTGCCAAAAAAACAATAGCACCAGATTGTAAAACTCATCAGGTCTCGTAAAATTACAAGCCAAAAATATTTTTTGGCGCTCGAATCTTGAAGATATTTGACACCAACAATCCAGCCCATTATTAAACGTACTATCCAGGTAACAGCTAGCAAAAACCAACAAAAAATAGACCCTTTTATAGTCATCATTAGTATTAAGCTAGTGATGTTACCGTAAGTAAAAATTAGTCCCAAATAACCCCAAGGACGAGAAACTCGAATACCACGCAACCAGCGAACCTGATGCTGAACAGAATCAATCAAAGTGTTAGCAAATAATACGTGTTCTACTATAGCAATCCTATCTGGGTTGTGAGAAAATACGTAAGAGGATTAAAGGTATAATTATTAGCCATTGTAGGGGAATATCAATGTGGATGCGATCGCTATCAGAGTTTATCGAAAATAGCCAAGATAAGCGAGAAATTCAACGGGCACTCGCAGTCAAGATGCTGCTAGAAGGATACACTCATGTTGCTATCCAATCGATATTAGATGTTTCATCAGGATTTATAAGTAAGTGGAAAAAGGCATTTTTCACTTTTGGAGTAGAAGGCTTAAAGCTTAGATACAAGGGAAGTCAGGGATTTTTGAATCCACAACAGCGCTATTGTGTAATTGAATGGCTCAAAACCAAAGAGAAGTGGAATTTGAGCGAACTAGAATACGAGATAGCATCTTCGTATGGGGTAGTGTTTGAGTCAAAACAGAGCTACTACGACTTATTTGATGCAGCTGGGATTAGTTGGAAGAAAACTCAAGCTCATAACCCCAAGTATGACGAAGAATTAGTAGCATCAAAAAAAAAAGAAATCTGTGAGTTACTGGAAACGAGACGTTCTGAAATCGAGTCAGGAAAGTTAGTGGTATTCATGGTTGATGAATGTCATCTGTTGTGGGGTGATATCTGTGGATATGTTTGGGGAAAAACTAGCGAACGCATATCAGTTCCAGTTGTAAACGCTCGTGACAAGCAAACATATTTTGGTGCTATAGACTACAAAACCCACGAATTTATAACTTACGCAGCTAAAAAAGGAGACTCCCAAAACATGATAAATTTCTTGGAATATCTTCAATCACAGCGTCCAGGAGCTAATCTTTTAATAATTTGGGATGGAGCTTCTTATCATCGTTCCAATGCAATTCAAGACTATTTAGACTCTTTGAATCGTCAGCTTGAACAGGAACAATGGTTGATAACTTGTAAACGCTTTGCCCCAAATGCTCCACAACAAAATCCCGTAGAAGATATTTGGTTACAAGCGAAAAAATTGATTAGAGAGTTTTATTTTTTCTGTCATTCTTTTTCTGTAGTTAAAGCATTATTTGAGCTAGCCGTCAATGGTCAAATTTTTGACTTTCCTAAGCTGAATGAGTACGGTAATTTCTCACAAATGATTTAGGATTGCTATATATAGTCAGAAAGCATGACCTTGTAACCGACTTTGGCAGTTAGATAGCCAAGTTGAAAATCGTCTGCGAGATAATCGGCGATCGCTTCAAATCCCCCGATTGCTTTTAGCACTTCTTGACGAATTACAATCGTTGAACCAAGTGCGAACTTCATACCCTCTAACTGTTTGCTGGTAATAGCACCTGCGTGAAAATCACAAGCAGTCCCAACTGCTTCTAACTTTTCTACCCATCCCCGTGCTACGGAACGATATAAACAGGTGACAACACCAACATTCTTATTATGTAACGGTTGAACAACTCGCTGCAAGTAGTCTTCCCCAACTCGGATATCGCTATCAGCAATAACTAGGATTTCGTATTTGGCGAAAGATAAAGCATTTGCCAGATTACTCACCTTTAGGTTTGTACCAATAATGCGATCGCAGATTATTAAATGAATATCCAGTTTCGGAAAGTCTCGGATAATTTGTTTGACCACATCTATTCCAGGGTCTTGCGGGCTGCGGACGCTGAAGATAATCTGATAAGTTGAATATTCCTGTCGGCAAAATGTTGCCAAATTGTCGTAGATATCTCTGTCTAGTCCGCAAATTGGCTTCAGGATAGTAATGGGTGGATAAAAATTTGGAGCGTATATATGCGGAAAGAATTGGCTTTTTGAGAAGAAAAGACATTATTTTTGGATTATTCCAGAAAGTTTAAAAATCACAATTAGAAACCAGGACAGTCAGCGATTATTTGCTATTTATCGCTAACTGCTAATAACTTAAAACCTTTCGCCAATACCAAAATTGATGCGGTTGTCACCGTCGCCATTGATGCCGTAGTCAATGCGAATTGGCCCCAGTGGCGATTGTACGCGCACACCAAGACCATAACCGTAGCCAGTACCGTTTTTGTTCAGCACCTCAGCTGATCTGGTACTACTTCCCAGATCGCTGCCGATATCAAAAAATAGTGCGCCACTGACGACTGAGAAAACTGGGAAGCGATACTCGGTAGATGCTTGTATATAACTACGTCCACTACCTAATCCTCCTTCTTGATAACCCCGGACGGAGTTACTACCACCAAGGGTAAAGGCTTCGTAAGGAGGCAAGTCACCAAGGATAGTTCCACCTTGCAAGTTAAATGCTAAAGTTTGTAGGCCTTTGGTAAGACTAATAAAGTTGACAGGGAAATATTGGCTATAGTTACCTCGTAACCTGGTGAGAAAAATATTGCCTAGTCCCACTGGTACTGACTGATCGACTCCGAAGCGGAGATAAGAACCGCTAGTCGGTTGTAAGGGGTTGTTACGGCGATCGCGTTGTACCCCTAGTTGCAACAGCAGCAAATCGTCTTCACCTTGTCCAGATGCACTAAGTGGAACTCGTTCTGTGGGTACTCCATTCTTGAACACCGTTCCTTCTTTTCTGATGTTGCCATTGGCATCACGGGTGGAAACTCGTTGATACTGCAAACCTGCTGAAGCCGTCCATTCAGAATTTTTGTAGGAATTATTGCTCAGGGGACGAGTAAAGGTGACACCGCCACCTAGACGGAGGACACGGGGGCGATCGCCATCGGTCTTCCCCTGTTCAAAGGTTTTGATATTGTTATTTTTGCCATCAAAAATCAACGAAATGGAACTGCGGCGAAAAATATTGGCTGTATAGGAAGTCCGGTAGGGATCTCCGGCAATCCAGGGGTCGGTATATCGCAGGTCAAACAACAGTTCCCGTTCTCCCACCTGTATTTCTGTCCCCAGTTTTTGGTTCCTACCGTTCAGGTTTTGCTGTTGATAGCTAACTGTTCCAAAAAGTCCGCTAGCAGAACTAATCCCTGCCCCAGCCGCAATAGAACCACTACTGCGTTCAGCTACGTTCACTACTACATCCACTTTGCTGGGGTCGGTACCAGGGTCAAGGGAGACATTTACATCTTCAAACAGTCCCAGTCCATACACGCGCTGTAGGTCTTTTTGCACGGTGTTGCGATTGAATATTTGTCCTGGCTTCAACTCCAATTCTCGGGTAATGATGTAAGCTTGTGTCCGTCCGCGAATTGGTTGTCCCTTTTCGTCTGTTTCTTGACCATCTTTATTGCGGAACCGGACTCTAATATTCTCTACTACCCCTTCTGCTACTTGCAAGGTAACAACTCCGTTTTCAGAGACTTGGGGCGCTCCAATTACGTTGGCTAGCACGTAACCTTTGTCTTGATATCGTTTGTTTAACTGCTTGATGCTTTCTTGCAAGTCACGCAAGTTAAGGATTTTGCCATATTGCTCCCGAAATACTTCATCGACAGTATTAGCTGGTAATACGGAGGCGACACCAGTGCCAGGATTGGCTTGCACTTCTACTTTGCTAAGAACAGGGTTAGGCTGTACAACAAAGCTCACCCGCACTCCCAAGGGGGTATCTTCAGGCGATGCTTGGACGTTGGAGAAGAAGCCAGTACCAAAGATGGCGTTAATATCTTCTTGCAGTTGGCTGCGAGTTGTCGTTTGTCCTGGTTGGGTACGAATTACTCTGTAAACTTGGTTTTCTAGTTCTGGTGATAGTTGCCCTGTCTGAGATTTAACCACTACTTCCGACACCAGTACGCGGGGGTCATTGGCTTCTGGGGCTGTGTTGGGTTTAATATTTCTTGGAGTTGTGGGAGATACAGGTGTCGCCGCAGGTAGCTTGACATTTTCCCCACCAGGAGTGGTGCTAGGAGACGGGGAAGGTGTTTGTTGTTGAGTGAGGTTTGGGTTTCTTTGAAGGGTTTGTGCCATTGTGGAGGTTGGCACTACTACCTCTGGTGAAGCCAATGATGCTGAATTGACTGTTAAGGCTTTGACTGATTGAGACTTGAGATACTCCGAATTTGGAATACCTATTGTATTAGGGTGAAATTCTAGACCTTGACTGAAGTGACTTTGAGCAGTGCCTTTTTCTGCCTGCTGATTTGTTCCTAGTGTAAAAATCTTTGTTGTCTGTTTCAGACTATTAGCAGTTTGTGCATTTGCACTCTCGCAGCTACCCAAAGGAGCTGCAATTGCCAGCACTGCCACCAATACCGGGGATAAACGCATTTTATTTACATTCCTCATAGTTACCACACGCAGTACTCCACAGGAGCCACAGGAGTTACTTAGCGATCGCCTCCGGCGGGGCGTAGCCCATCGCAAAATCATGCTCTTATGCAAAGCAACTGACCACTAAAGCCAAAAATACTGATGAAAACTATAGCTATAGCCGGATCAGTTGAAGGATTCATGTGTAAATTTATCTGAAATATCGGTTTCTGATTATAAGCAGCAAAGGTCAAGAACTCGGAAAGATTCATCTCAATAACTTGATATTTTCATGACCTTGTTAGTTACTGAGGCGAACGCGGCATATTTTTAAAATTGAAGCAAATCTTTCCGAGTTCTTGACTTTTATTCTCCATAATTCAATCCGAGAACCTTAGTCATACAGGTTGTTTAACTCTAATTAAAGGATTGAATGCAATGAAAAATTATACAAAAATGATCCTAGCTGCTGTTACTATAGTTTTATATTAAAGTGCAGTTTTTAATATTACAAATAAAGGCAGAAGGCAGAGGGTAGAGGAAAAGAAGAATTAATAAAAACTTTAGTTTTGGGTCTAAAACCCAGTTTAAAAAAGGAATTGTATCGAGACGCGTAGCGTGAGATACAAAGAGTCATTATAGCTGCTTTCGTACTTCTGCCTTCTGAACTAAAATTTTAGTGTTTGACATTTGCAATCTTTGTAAAGTACAGCCAGAATTACAAATAATACTTTATTAGATGATAAATCTTGCGGAAACTGCGTATCTAGTGGCAATGTATCGCGCATTGGAAAGCGAACGTGCAGATGCACTATTTAAAGACCCATTAGCGCGTGTGTTAGCTGGTGGAAAAGGTGAAATGTTTGTTGAAGTTATAGGGGAGAAAGACAAAATTACAAATGCGATCGCCATCCGCACCTATGTTATTGATAACTTAATTTTACAGTTAGTTAAGTCAAAAAAGATTGACACTGTAATCAATCTGGCTGCGGGGTTAGATACTCGACCCTATCGATTACCTCTTTCTCTTTGTGCATCGCTTCGTTGGATTGAAGTTGACCTGCCGGAAATCATTGCTTACAAAGAACAATTACTTAAAGACCAGCAACCTTTGTGTTGGCTTGAGCGTGTCAAACTCGATATTACCAACCTGGCATTGAGAAAGACTTTTTTCTCAGAGATTAATCTTGTAGCAAGACAGGCTCTAGTGATCACAGAAGGGTTGCTATCATATCTACACGAAACCCAAGTAGCATTACTTGCAACCGATATTTATGAGCAATCTCATCTGAATTGGTGGCTATTTGAATTGGAATCATCATTAGCGTTAAAGCACTATGATCAAGTTTACGCTCGAAAAATTTTCGACCAATATTTTGCGGATGGGAATAAAACCTTGTTATTTGCTCCAGAGCAAGGGGCAGAATTTTTTCAACACTATAATTGGAAAGTTGCAAAATCTGTATCTGCATGGAAAGAGTTACACCGACTAAACCGAGGGATCAAATTTGCCTGGTTACTAGAAATAATTATGAAATTGGTTGCTAATGAATATTGGGAAAAAAATCAGCGGCAGGGTAGTATTGTATTGCTTGAGAAAAGTTGATATTTAAGATGATTATAAGGGCAGGTTAAAACTGTAATCGTTCGCCTATGAATAAAGGAGGTTGTTGAAACTAGAACATTCAACAACCTCATATTTAGTTATTTACAGCTACACATCAATTAAAACTAGTTAAAAATTACTCTACTTGTTATTTTCATTTGTTTCTTGTTCGTTATTACTCTGCGGAACTTGAATGCTACTCTTGGGACGAGAAGCTTCATTTTCGTTGTTTTCCTGGTTAGCATTCTCAGTGTAGAGAACCTTACCATTACCAGCGTCAATTTTTACCTCTTTCTGACTAATTTCTACAGCATAAACTAAGTTTCCATCTTCATTTTCGAGTTTTACACTACTAGCTTTAGTACCGACAGAAGTTTCAGCAGCTTGTTGAGCTTGTTCTGCTGTGATTTTAGCTAAAGCTTGTAGTTTTTTGTCCTCTTGCTGTTCTTGTTGATCATCATTGGTTTCACCGTCACCGTCACTTGCTTGAGCTATTTTAGTGTGATGAACACCATTATTCATTACTTCAGGAGCTTCTATCGCGTCATTAGCTTCGCCATCTCCGTCACTAAATTTAGCTACTTGTATACTGTTTTGAGAAGGAGAGGCACTCACGGTTTTTACCACTGCACTAACACCTAAAACACTCATTAAAGCAGCTGCTAAAGCGATTTTTGTCGAAGTTTTCATGTGTGTAAATCCTGGAGATTTGTGTTTTTTGAGCAATCTAAAATAGTTATCATTATTTGTGTAGTTCACACCTATTTTTGATTTGCTACAGTTTTACTTTAAATATAAAAAGTCAAGAACTTGGAAAGATTGATTGAGACTATTAAAAATTATTTTGGTAACAGTATGCAAGTTGTAACAAAAGGATTGAAAAAGTTTTCTCTACTCAGTCAAAACTTTCCAAGTTCTTAACAAATGCAATCTACAGTAAAACTACAAATACAGATTGAGACATATAGGATTTATGAATAACTCAACAAAAATCATTATTATCGGCTCTTTGCTTAGTACTTTGGGTATCGCTGGTTTGGCAAAAGCTATCTCTACAAATCAACCCCAGTTACCTGTTGCAATCATGCCGCAGCATCACAGTAGCACTCAAATGATTATTAGTAAGGATAAAGATGTGAAAATCGATGAAAACAGAGAACAGCCAGACGCAGCTTACGATGCTGATAGTGAGGTAAATCATGATAAAGTACCAACTTCTCTAGTAGTCTGCCAAGCTAACTTTGCTATGTTAAATTTGGATATAAACGCTCCATTTTTCGGCGAGCATCTTTGGTTTGAAAACCCCAATAAACACTAGCTTTTTGCTGATTACGTTTTTTCTCCCAAGCGGCAATCTCAGAAGTTAATGTTTCTGCATTAGGAATACGCCGTTCTAAACATTGGCGAGATAAAACAGATAATTCGATTTCTACCTGATTCAGCCCTTCGGGTTCGCCAGTTGCTTCAAGTCGGGGAACCCGCCCAACGCACTGGCTCACCAAGAAGCGTGTTTAGGAGTATAGTGAAACTCTAACTTTTGAATAATTCGACGTGCTTCTTCTGGTGGAAAAACTTCATATAATGCATTGGGTGTATGAATATTCAAGTTATCAACTACTAAACGAATAACATCGGCATCTCGGTAGGAAACATCTACTAAATTTTTCATTTGTTTAGCAAAATCGGCTTTAGTTCGACGTTCTGTAACTTCGATATGCCGCCATCCAGCCAAGGGTTGAAAACATGCGAATAAATTTACTGTCCCGTTACGTTTATACTCAAAATCATAACGTTCAGGTTGCTCTGGCTGTGGTGGCAAAGGAAGTCTTACTTCTTCTACTAATTGGTATGGACGTTCATCAAAGCAGACTACAGGGCGTTTAGGATCATAAGGCTCATTGTATAAATCCAGCACATCTTCCATTCGAAAACATATTCTGCGTTAACTTCAGGAATACACCATTGTTCTTTCAACCAAGGCTTAATTTCATTTTTTTTAAAGTTTGACGTACTGTTTCATCTGAGATTGAATCTATGATACCAACGTTCACTAAATGATCTGCTAATAATTGCATTGTCCAACGCACTCTTCCTTCTGGCGGATTAGAACAAGCTGTTGCAATCAAAAATGCTTCTTGCTTTTCATCTAATTTTTTATGTTTTGGTGGATGAACTTCATCCTTTAAAGCAAAATCTAACCCTCCAATGACAAATTTTTCTCGTATTCGTTGCACTGTTGCAACATGCGCTCTAACTATGCTAGCGATCGCTTGATCCGTTTCTCCTTCGGAAGCCATCAAAAGAATGTTTGCACGGCTTATGGTTCTTGCCTTATGCTTACCTTTCTTAATTATCGATTGCAGTTGGGAAACTTCATCTTCATTCAAGTCAACAATGTACTTTTTTGCCATGTTACACCCCGTTTTTGGCTATTTTACCAATTAGAGGTTTTACTTAGCAAAGTTACCTTGGTACACTACTAGGCCAAGTGGGTGAATATGGTGAAAGCGTCTATGATATGGCTAAAGCCAATGATTGGACAAAAGCCACAGCTAATCTCACGTCGCTTCAAAATGCAGCAAAAAGTCTACGTACCGAAATCAAGGGTAAAAATAAAACAGAATTAGTACAGTTGGATGCCAAAATAGCAGCACTCAAGGGTGCTGTCACAGATAAAAATCGCATATCTGCAATGCGCGATGCTAACCAAGTGACGTTAATCTCTGCCAATATTACCAAGGAATTTGAACCAAAAGTACCAGTTGAGGTAACGCTACTTGACTACTATGGACGCGATCTGGAAATTTGGTCGATAACAGGAAATACAAGCCAACTGAAAACAACTGCGTCGGAGATGCGCCGCACCTGGAATGCAGTCAGACCATCTATCTTAGCGCGTGGAGGAACTACACAAGTACAGAAATTTGATGGACTTGTTGCTAGTGTTGAGGCGGCAAAATTATCTAGAGATTACGCTCATCTTGCTACCCCTGTGCTAGATGAAGTGGATAATCTAGAAAAGGTCTTTAAATAATCAATACCTTTGCCAAAATAAGAGCCTATAAAAATTTTGGCAAAAACGGCAAAATGACTCATATATAAGCGTTTAGCTTACAAGATAGATTGGAGGCTCAAACCCTTTGTACTACGGGCAATACGTTAAAAAATGCTTGCGGGAAACCTTGAAGGAATTTTTAGAGCTTATTGTTTTTGCCAGACCTTTGAGAACAGGACGTTAATACATCAATTCAGCCTCGTAAATTGGCGAAGGTATTGAATAATAATACTCTTTTCTGGGTGTTGTTTGTCTAAGTCCCACTAATGATATTTCACTGCTTTACAGAGCTAATGTTATAACTTTTGATTGAGTCTGGAACAGCATAGTATTTTTACCGTGTAAAGTTTTTAGTTACATCACACATCCTATAAAACTTTCCAACTTCTTAACATTTGTTGTTTAGAGTCAAACAAGACCAAACTACTACGATGAAAACTTCATCATTACTCTAAAAAAATCAGGCAGGACAAATATCATGAAAAAAGTTTTAAACAGGGCTCCAGAGGTTACAAGTACCTTCTGGATTATTAAGGTTCTGGCAACCACGGTAGGTGAAACTGCGGCTGATTATTTGTCAGTAACTCTGAACCTCGGTTTAAGCGTTACATCCTATATTATGAGTGGCTTGTTACTCATTGCGCTTTGGAATCAGTTTAGGCTAAAACGATATGTCCCGGTGAGTTACTGGATTGTAGTCGTTTTTACAAGTAT
Source organism: Nostoc punctiforme PCC 73102 (assembly GCF_000020025.1). Classification (GTDB taxonomy): domain Bacteria; phylum Cyanobacteriota; class Cyanobacteriia; order Cyanobacteriales; family Nostocaceae; genus Nostoc; species Nostoc punctiforme. Next base: position 166,243 of record NC_010632.1, read on the forward strand.
CACTGGCACGCTGATTACTGATAGATTGGTAGACGAGCTCGGAGTTAGTTTGATAACAACTACTATAGTTTTTAGTGTGGTCTTGCTAGTAGTTTTTGCGCTTTGGTATTTAAAAGAAAAGACATTAGCTATGCACTCCATCAACACAGCTAAAAGAGAGCTTTTCTACTGGGTGGCTATTTTATTTACGTTTGCTTTGGGGACGGCAACGGGGGACTTACTAGCAGAGGCTTTGAAGCTAGGTTATGCCCAATCAGCACTAATATTTAGTGTTTTAATTGCGATAGTAGCTGGTGGTTATTATTACTTTAGAATAAATGCAGTCTTGGCATTTTGGATAGCATATATCTTGACTCGTCCGCTTGGCGCATCTGTAGGTGATTTACTATCTCAACCTGCTAAAAATGGTGGCTTGGGTTTAGGTACGGTCGAAACTAGTATGCTTTTTCTTTCTATAATCATAAGTCTGGTTATTTACTTAAGCCTTAAGCAGAAGCAACCAGCGCCTACTGCCGATTGACCGAAAAGATTGATTAATGATAGCGACGATTTGCCATGTTACTCAACAGTGGGATGCTGATTTGATTATTTTAGGTCAGTGTAACCACTGTGCGATCGCAAAAAATAACTGATTTTTTGATTCAAAATTGTCTTTTCAATTTCTTGACTATTGTTCTGTAAGCTATGAGTCCACAATAGATTTAGACATACTCAATGATCCGAAAAATTTCTACCTTTTGGTTACGCCATATATACCCTCGTCTAGCTCCTTTAATTGCCACAATTGGTGTGGTTGGACTTACTGTTTGTCTGCTGATCCTGTTTGTTGTTGCCAAGCTTGCTGAAGAAGTTTTAGAGAAAGAAGCTTTTGCATTTGATACATCTTTCTTATTATGGATACATCAATTTGCCAATCCGAGTCTTGATAAATTAATGTTATTTATAACAAATCTTGGTAATCCTAAGACAGTAATAGTAGTCGCAGGAGTGACTTTAGGAATACTTTGGTGGCGACGTTACCGAGTAGAAATATACATTTTTGTGCTTACTTGTTTAGGAGGGTTAATCCTAAATACAGGTTTAAAGTTATTTTTTTCAAAACCTCGTCCGCAACTTTGGACACTTTTGATCTCTGAAAAGTCTTTCAGTTTTCCTAGCGGTCATGCACTAGGTTCTATGGTAATGTATGGTTTTATTGCCTATATGCTAGCTACTCATTATTCTCAATTTTCGCGGTTCATCTATGTTTTAGCGGTTATTTTAATAGCGGTAATTGGGATTAGTCGGCTATATTTAGGTGTCCATTGGCCTACAGATGTAATTGCTGGGTATAGTGTTGGATTTTTGTGGTTAATGATATGCATCGTGATACTAAAGCTACAGAGATTGAGGCAAGGAAAATTACTAGGTAAAACATTCGATAACGTTCGTTAAGTGATTCTTATTCTGTCTTCAAGCGATGTATTATAAATGTAGTATAAAAATATCGGCTTGACATTTACTCAGGCGATCGCTTTGGTAAATGTCAAGCCTGCAAGCGAGTTGTAATTAATCATTTGGCTCTAAAAGCTTGCCCAGAGCTTCAACGGACTGCCGCCAGCCGCTTGGAATGCCGCTAGCAACCATGCCGTCACGGTCTGACTGGCTCATTGCTGTGCTATGGGTACGAATCTCAGTTGTATGTTCGTCAATTGCGACAAACTCAGCTTTTTCCAGCATGACATGCCCACGTTCCGGCATCGCCAAGAATTCAAATGTCTGCACGATTCGTTTATCTAGAGCGACTTCATGAAAACAGCCAGTAAACTCATACTCGTGACCGTCTTCTGATTGTTCAGCAATGTGCCAACTGCCGCCGTCTTGACAATCGAAGTGATACACTTTCATTGGATTACCGCGACACCACCAAGTAGCAAACAGTTCCTCTTTGGTATATGCTTCAAATACCTTTTCTAACGGAGCCTTGATTGTTACAGTACCAAAGATATTTTGTGAATTTTCTCTCCCCTGTTACTGTCAGATGTGCCATACTACCCTCCTGCTACTTTGTTATCGATCTTCTAGTAGTTTTTCCAGAGCATCAAAGCGGGCACTCCAGATTTTTTCATATTCGCCCAGATACGCTGCGGCTACTTTGAGAGTTTTCGGCTGAATCTGAATAACTTTCTCCTTGCCACTTCGACGCTTGGTAATTAGTCCGGCTTTCTCCAACACACTGATGTGCTTTGCGATCGCTGCAAAAGACATCGCGTATGGTTGTGCTAATTCGCCGATAGTATGTTCTGCTGTTGATACCCGCTTAACAATGTCTCGCCGCGTCACATCAGCCAGAGCAGCAAAAATTTTATCAAGGGCTAGATTTGATTCAACCATATAGTTGAATCAAATCTAAAGATACAGATCGTGTCAAGTGACGAGGCAGACAACTTTTACCTTCTGTCGTGACCAAACAATTCGCTTTTTCGCAATTGAAAATGCGAATTGCGGATTGTTAATTGGTTAATTGCTTGTGGGGTACAAGCCCCCACCAACCTACGGGTTGGTGGCATCCAATTAGTGGTGGGTACAGAGCTAACACTAATTGTCTTATATGCGAACGAGCGAAAAAGCGAACTTGTACTGAGCGCAGTCGAAGTATTGCGAATTGGAGTTGACAAGCTCTAAGCTATGTGAGAGAAGGGCTATAGCTGAATGTTGCTAAAATAACGAGCGGACAAAGGTCACAACTTTATATAATCTTTTATAGAAGACTAAGCTTAACCTAAAATGACCGATACACCTGAGTACTTCCCAAGCAGACTAGACCGTGCTGAACAAATTATCTTGGGGTTAGCTGAAAGACAAGCTAATACCCAAGCACAACTCGATGAGCTAAGACAGGAAGTGCGAGGACTTACCAGTAACGTTGACCGTGTGCTAGCTCGTAGCGCAATTTTGGACGACGTACTACTTGAGTTACGCGACTCACACGAAGCACATCAGCGTAATTTTGAAATACATCAGCGCAACTTTGAAATACATCGTCAAGACTTTCAAGAACACCAACGCACCACGAACGCTGCACTACAAAGTCTTGAAGCTATCTTGCTACAGTTAACTCGAAATCATTCTTGAAATGCGATCGCATGAGGGTAAATTTTGAGCAAATTCACCTTCATAAAAAACGATTGTCTCTTGCCATTAATGCTGACCTTGGATCGCATATACGCACTCATCACTGTTCATCCCGCAACCACTCTAACCCAGTTGTCAACGCTGCCTCCGCCGTGTAATAAATCTTTTTTTCCCCGAATATCCCACCCGTGCGGCTGATGATACGGAATTCCCAGCAATGCCCTGGCGTGTAAAAAACCATTAGGATACTGCTGTTGACACAGAGTACCGTGTAAACTTTAACTTGGGACATTAGCCAAAGCGCAGTATGGTTGCAAGTCTCCCCTTGAACCTACTGTTAGAATCGTAATCTTCAGTTTTCGGCTTGGTGCTATAGGTAGACTTTGACTCAAATGCTTTTTCAAAAATGAAAACTCCAGTATCCAAAAATTGTACTAATTTCCTGTACCTATCTATCAAGACACTACAATTAAGACAAAGAACTTCATCAACCTTAAACAAGTGACATTTGGCAGTTTTATGATTAATGCTCTAGTTGAGGAATTCGTTGAAAAAAGTAACCACTTCCTCTTGCAGTGAGTATATATTCTGGATTTTCCAGATCATCTTCTAACTTCGAGCGCAAACGTGAGATATGCACATCCACCACACGAGTATCTGCATGTTGTTCTGCACTATAACCCCATACTTGCTGCAATATTTCTCCACGGGTAAAAGATTTGCCGGGATAGCTCATCAATAACTCTAGTAAGCTGTACTCTACACCCGTTAATGTAATCCGCTCACCTGCTTTGTAGACTTGTCGCTTATTGGTATCAATTTTAAGATTGTCTACAACCATTACTCCCAAATTAGAAATAGCAGTAGTTGCTGTATCGTTTCTTCGTCGCAGCAACGAGCGAATTCTTGACTCTAATTCCTTGGGAGTATTGGTTTCGCCATATAGTCATCAGCCCCTAATTCCAGCCCAGTGATTCGATCTGCTACATCTCCCAAGGCTGTAAGCATGATAATTGGCACATCTGATTGTTTCCGTAATTCTTGACAGACACCGTAACCATCCAGCTTTGGCATCATCACATCCAGAACGATTAAGTCGGGAGTTTCTTTACGAAAGGCTGACAAAGCTTCTTCACCATCACTAGCTGTCACTACGCTGTAGCCAATCATTTCTAACCGCATCTGTAAAATCCGGCGGATGCTGGCTTCGTCATCTACTACTAAGATTGTGCCTTTATCACTTGATAAGTTTCTTAATGCTGTTCCTCCACAGCGAGAACTCTCAACCATCTATTAACCCAAGTTGCGGGTTATCAAATACAGATTTACTATTGAGTGCGAACAGGCACTTCAAGGTGGTGGTTATGGGTAGCCCAACCACCACTTCGACTCAACTAAAAGTAGCAGTATACAATTATAAAAAGTATTAAATTTAGCTCATTACATAAATGCAGATTTTAGGGTAAATGCAAAAATAAATGCTTGTAGTTTCAGTAAAAACCCTTCATATGTCACTGCATGAATTGATTTTGGAAAGATGCAAGTGATACAACTAAACACTGTTTCAATATAATGCCTTGTATATTGCTTAACATACTGATTCCACGGTTGATCTTGACGCTTGGAATTCTTTTTCCGCATGACTTTGAGAGATATTTGGCTTGATTGTGCCATATCATCCTCTACGGTATAATCAGTATAGGCTGCATCTGCGTATACTTCACTACCAGGCGGTAAGTTGAATGGTAACGCATTTAATCCACGCACATCGTTTGCACTACCAGGTAAAAAGGCAAATTCTACAGGAATTCCGCTTTTGGTACTGATTAACTGGACTCTGACTCCGTAGAAATAGCGTTTTTTCGATGCGATGTAACCTCTGTATTCTTCTGACTGTATCAAGTGAACTTGAAAAATACGGATATTGTCACAAATGGTCACGGGAAATGAGTCTAAAAGATACTCCGTTGAATCACTTATTTCTTTAATTATCATTCCTATTTGATGAAATAAGTCGTTGAGCAACATTGATAAATTGTGTAATCGCAGATTGAATCGTGATTTTTCTAACATATTTGGTATTAATTTATGGTCTTTCATATAGGCGCAAGCCTTGCTATGATTACCATTGAAGAACATAGCGGCAACAAGTGCCGTTGTAATAATTTCTGCATCAATCATGTCCCGACGAATGTCGTCGTCATGCCCAATCGCCTTGAGTAAGTCATCAGTGATAGCATAGATCGTAATTATTTCGTTTAGCATCTGTCCCTCCTCTTTTGACTCTGGGGGGAATTTTATGGCTTTTTTGACCCCGTTGCGATCGCCTGAATCTGTAACTAGCAACTTGGGTTATTATCTGCTTATTAGGAGTCAAAACTGCAAAACAGTATTGACATACAGTCATGAGGAAAGAAGCGATCGCTTAATACTTGCATCTGTGCAACAGATTATGCTGGGGCATCTGCACGAAAACAGATTTGTACACAATTAATAAATTCCTCGACAAGGGACTCGTATTTTCCATAAATTTGGTGTACCTTGTTAATTTCGTGCAAATTATTTACACCCGACTGACCCCGACTTTCTAGAAATCTACTGTCATCCAAATTTTTTGCCAATGCCTTCGAGGGAACAGCCAATGAATACTTCTAATGAGATACAAACAAAGAAGATCATCAAAAAATCCGACAAGCTTACCCTGAGACAGATGAAGCTAATCGAGGAGGCTGAAGACCAACTTCTTGAAGCTAATACTGTCAATTCTACTGCCCCTGTAGCTGAGGAGAAACCAGTAATCACTCCTGAACCAAGAGTTCCTGACTATATTCCATTGCTTGATAATCCTCCAGTACAATCGGTGGGCAACTCTGGCTGGCAGATTTCTGATGTCTGGCGGGATCTGCGCGTGGATAGCTTCTCGAATTAAACCGGAACTAAGGCAACCGCCTGAGCAACTTTTGTAAACTATCTTTGCACTCAGTCAAAGCTATAGTTAATTGTGCCTATAATTAAGTTACGGCTAACTATAACTAAAAGTTAGCACCCTGTAAATGGTTATCGCTTGGATTACGCATCAAAAGCGATACCAAAGACAAACAAAATTTATCGGCAGCGCAATAGTTCCTATTCCGTTGCCAACATGCACCCTCCGCGATCGCATGTTGGTGAAAGTGTTGTATATCAAAGAAAATGGTGTTAATCGTAGTTTATATCGGATAAAAGATAAGGGTATATTATTTTGTGTTCTCCAGGATTCGTGTATACTGAACTTTTAAATTCAGAACTACCGAGTGCGATCGCATAATTATTGTGAATAACCCTGAACTAAATAATTTACCTCCGATTAAACTCATTCCTCTGAACGCTGAAACAGCATTGCTGACTGGGCGCACGGCTAGTACAAGACCACCAACCGATATCCGGTGGGTAAAGGTGCTAGAGTTTTTACGCAGCAACAATCTCGCACCAAACAGCCGCAAGCTTTACGAACGTGAACTGAAGCGATTTTTGGCTTGGAGTGAGCTGCACTATCATGAACTGCGTCCACGTCATCTTGCGCTATATAAAGAATATCTCCGTGATGAAATACGGACTGATGCAGGTAATCCCCTTTCAAAAAGCAGCATTAATGCGGGAATTGCGGCACTCAAAAGCTTTTTCAAATGGATGTCTTACACATATCCTGAAATTATTGCTACTAATCCCACACTGGGGATTAAACTGGAAAAAGTGCCACTGCCACCAGCCCAGAGTTTAACCCCAGAAGAGATGGAACGGGTTTGGTCAGCGTTGGAATTGCTCCAAGAGACAAAGCAACGGGATACAGCACTGGTTCACATTCTCAGTCATGGACTCCGGGCTGGGGAAGTTGTGCAGCTAAATGTTGGCTCATTTGATGGCAAGCTACTATTTTTACCAGACACCAAAACCAATGAACCACGCTTAGTGCCACTGCGAAAGGAGAGTCGGGAAGTTTTAGCAGAGTATTTGCAATTGCGCTCACAGCAAGGAGAGGTTTTAAACAGCGACTCTCCATTGATGATTTCACACCATGCTTCATACAAAGGTGAACGCTTGAGTTATCACGGCATTTACTTTGCTGTAGAAAATATCGGTGAACTTGCTCAAATTGAGGATTTGCACCCTCACTCCTTTCGCCACACCTATGCCACTGACTTATTGCTATTGGGAGTTGACCCCAGCCATGCCCGTAAGCTAACGGGACATCAAAGCGAGAAGGCGTTTCGGCGCTATACCCTTCGCAGCGAACAAGAAGCGGCGATCGCTGCTTACTATCGTGCAATCGGTGAAGAAGCAGAGTAGACTATGCCGAAGCCGTTAGACCCCAAGTGTCAGCTATGTTCTAAACTACCAACAACTCAAGCTAAAGTGCTGCATGGAACAGCAGGGGATGGATGTTGGAATCCACGCATTTGCCACAATCGCCGTTCGTTTTACCGCCACCGCTCCCAGAATAATTCAGCAGAAATTGATGCAATCGCAGTCGAACCACCAGCAACATATTTTGCAGTGCTGTATTTGTATAAAGAACCAGGGGATAAGCCATTGCACGCTATGTCGGCAGAACTGTGGCTGGGACAACAGCCTATTTGTCGCTTAGAACCAATTCACTGCTTTGGACTAACGGCTGGCAAGATCCGCGCCTATACAGATCAGGTGTTGCAGGCTTTTGCAAAACAATATGGTGTTTCGCTCTATCAATATAAAGATATGTTTGAAATTACCTCAAGTTACTGCCCAGTTCGTCCTTGCCCGTTACATCCAGAATCCTAGAGATGACCGAACAATTCGCAATTCGCAGTGACGCTCCTTCGTCGCTAACGCAATTCGCAATTGTGGACGTAATTGATAATTGATTCATCTTTGGTGTCAAAGCCCCTAATTTCAATTATGAAAAGAAACAAGACACGTAGTATCAATATTCAAGCCCCCGCATTCATGAGTGGGGTATTATTAATTGCGAATTGCGAATTGCGAATTGCGAATTGGAAATGACCACATACCGCCAATTAACAATTTGGGATGTGCTTAATGAGTTGTCCGAATCTCCAACGACATCAACACTAGCACCGATGTGGGAATGTTTAGATGCCGAGCTAGAAAAATTACCCCTAGAGGCACAGTTATTAACCGCAGCGCTTGCCTTCACTCAAATTGCGGATATTCTCAAGTCTCGTGCCGAAGTGCTGTTGCAAGATACCCGCGATCGCAATAGTCTTTTGGGGCCAATTATTAGCACCGATCTCTTTGCTGGTCTAGTGCGAACAACAATGCACCTAGATTTAGATGATTTGATTGAACCGGAAATACCACAAACCTTTAAACCACACGGCCCACACCAATTTTCATCTCCTACTGAGTTGGGCAGCAATTCTCATTATGAGAATGGTTATCAATATGTTAAGAGCGAAACTAACCGATGAAGCCTGGGAGACGTTGAGAATTCTGCTGAATGATAAATTTGAACTAGGAGTGGCTACTTCAAACAGATTTTTAGACACAATGAACTACCAAGTAATACATGGCAATTCAAGCTAATTCCATGTATTACACGGAGTTGTAAGTATTCTCAAAAAGTAAGATGAATTTTCAGCTTGTGTTGGGATGAAATTCTAATTCCAGTCCGTGGATCATAAAGTTAAGCAGACTTTCCCAACTATCAAAATAAAGATAACGAGTTAAGGCGCGTAAATCATCAAAGAAGGTCTTGCGTGTTGGTAAATGCTGGCGGATAAATTGGTATTTCTCATCTATAATGTCAAGTAGAGTATGAAACAGAAATGCAAGGATATTAAAGGTTGCTAATAGGGAGGATAAATGCGTTTTCCCATGTCCGAAATTATGTTCTAAGTTGTAACCTTTGGTTTTAAGAGTGTTATTATTTTCGTTTTCTATTTTCCATCTGCTGCGACCATCTGACACAATCGCCTCAACATTAATATCTGTGATTCGATGATTTGTCGCAAAGGTATTTTTGTAGATTATAGTCCCATCAGAGCGAGTAATGGCCAATTCACACCAGTTTACTAATAAAGCATCCTCGCTATTCCGTAAAGGAATTTGGTTGACATAACGGTAGGTATAAATCTCATAGACTTTGCCCTTCCAATGTTTGACACTAAATGTATCAAGGGGCATTCCTTCTAACCATTCATAAAGTGTTTTATGGGATTTAGACCGACACACTAGAATGAAATTTAGTTTTTCTTGTAGTAATAATTCACATAAAGGTTGATGGCAATAAAGATCATCTCCTAAAATGGTAATACCAAGAGATGCATACTGTTTGGCATATTTCTGAATCCAACGTTTTGCTGCCGCATTCTCACAATCCTGCTTTTGATATCCGTCTTGAGGGACAACAAACTCTGGTATTAACGGGATTACTTGAGAATTACTAGGACAAACAATTACTGGTGTCACCACAGTATGAAAATACTGAGTTGTTCCGTTTTTAAAAGTTCTGCTCGAACAGTGTTCACAGTGAATTTCATTGGAGCAAAAATATTCTGTTCCATCTAGAGCTATCAGCAAATTATTTTTAAAAGAACGAAATTTTGATAAGTGTTTACCATTCTCTAATGCTTTGAAAATCTTGGTAAACACCGGAAACACAACGGTTGGTTCTATCTCATCAAGTAAATCTCGGATATGGTTATCGCTTGGAATTTGGTGTACCCCAAACAAGCTTTGAGCATTATTATGTCCCTTACTATGTGCCATTGACCTTTGATGGGCAAGAAAAGAAGGACTCTGAGTAAAAAATATGGAGAATGCGCTTAATGCTGCATCACTCATTTGATAGCGTTTGTTTTTGCCTGTTCGCTTATCAGGTAAATCTTTCAGGATTGACTGAAAGTATTGTACTATTTCGTCAAAAATTCCTGGCTGATTCAAAAAAGCTCCTGCGTTCGCGAGTATTGAGATACAAAAACCATACCTTTAACTGAAAATTTTGCATAGATGCTAATGATAGTTATAATCATTCTCATGATGAGAATTGCTGCTGAGTTGGGTGATTCTGTAGCAGCACCTGTTGAAAAAGCGAATGTTTTGGCAATGCTCAATGAGGTGACAACTTTAGAAGATGTACGCAATTTGGCATCAGATGAGGATGTGGAAAAATGGCAGAGTGCGATCGCTAACCATCTGATAAATGTCAAAGATGAGATTTCTTTAGATAAACTGCAACGTGTGTTGCAAATGCCGATGGTAGAAGTCTGGTTGGGATTATTGCTGGGTGGGTTTACATTAGAACAGCGTGGTGATTTTTATCACAACCATAATGTCTGGGTGAAAAGCTCTCCTTCCTACTACCAATAAGTAAATCAGGGAAACAATTTGAAGGGTTTTTACTAAAGCGACCTCTTGCAGATATCTTGAAGCGATCGCCCATCTTTAAGTTAGTAGTTATTGGTTGCTGCTTTGTTACATGTTCGGACAGGTTGGCATATCATCTCCAACGAGTAGCCTTGCGAGACTGGGCAATGCCTCACCGTATGTTGGGTGAATGTGAACCGATTGTTCAAGTACCTGCCACGTTGCTTTAGCTTCCATAAGTGACAAAAAGACATGCACCAGTTCAGCCGTTTCGTAACCAACCAGCGTTGCTCCTAAAATCAAATTCGTCTGGGTGTCGATGACCATGCGGTAGAAACCCAGATCGTGCCCCCACTCAATGCTACGGGCAATGTGAGCCATTGGCAGGGTGACTTCGCTCGCAGTAATGCCCTGTTTGTGAGCCTGCTCTAACGTCATACCCACTCGACCCACTTGTGGCTCTGTGTAGACGGCATAGCCTAATACCCGATCGTTGCGTGTCCGGTGTTCGCCACACAGAATAGCTTTCAAGCGACGATAGTCTTCCCAAGAAACATGCGTAAAAGCAGGCTGTTTGGCAGCGTCTCCGATCGCATAAATCCCAGCGCAAGTTGTTTGAAATTGCTCGTCGATTTTAATAAAACCCTGTGCATCTAATTCAACACCTGTCACCGCAGAATTTAATGCCTGAGTATTTGGTTTGCGCCCAGTCGCAATCAGCAATGCTTCTCCATCTAGTACTTCACCATTGTTCAGCGTTAGGGTAAACACACGATTGGTATAAGCAACCTGCTGAACCGTCACATTGAAATGCAGTCCAATTCCGTCTTGCTCAAAAGCATCAGCAAGCACAGCACTGACATCGGATTCTTCTTGAGCCAGCAGCCGTTCACCCCGCACAATCAATTCGGTTTGGCTCCCTAAACGTGCCATTCCCTGCCCTAGCTCCAAGGCAATATAGCCACCGCCAACCACCAGCAAGCGGGGCGGAATCTGCTGCAAATCAAAGAAATTTCGGTTGGTCAGATAAGGCGTTCCAACTAAACCCGAAAAGTCAGGAATGGTGGAGGATGTCCCTGTATTGATGACGATGAGCGGAGCCTGCACAGTCACACCTCCTCCACTCACAGTTCGCTCTCCGGTGAAAGCAGCTTCAGCGCAGACGACTCGAACCCCTGCACTGTCTAGTCGCCGTTTGACACCCTGGTTAAACTGGCTGCGAATACTACGCACACGCTCCATCACCGCAGAAAAATCGACCTCGACCTGCGCGTGTATGCCTAACTTTGTCGCTTGCCTTGCGCGACCTGCGGCATGGGCAGAGGCTAAAAAGGCTTTAGAAGGAGTACAGCCATAGTTTATGCAACTGCCGCCCAACGCATCACGCTCAAATAGAACGACGTTTCGACCTGATGATGCAAAGTCAGCTGCAAGTGGAATTCCGCCCTGACCGCTTCCAATCACAATTACATCTGCTGTTTCCATTGTTACCTCTGTTGATAGTTGGTTATTACAATTTGTCACCGGATGGCAGGTGTCTGATGTGTGGCGCGAATTGAGGTCGATGATTTTTCTAATTAATAATCTATCTTAGGATAGTTGTAATAATTAACGCATATATCATATATGCGTCTCAGATGAGGATGAATAAACAATTGTGCATCACTTATCTCTAAAGAGATATTTCATAGGTTGACTCTTCCCATGATAATAAAAAAATTGTTGGTAATATGCATTAAAATTCTTTTGGATGTCTTAGTCTAATTGTGTCATTTTTTATCTTTTAATCTATTAAAAAATATTAAGTTATAAATAATTATTATCTTTAATCACAATCAAATTTAAAGTCAGTAACTTATCTTGCTATTTACTTGTAAATATGCAAATCTTTTTTTATAGCTTTAATGATAAAGTTATAACTTTTACTTAAAGTTAACTTAATTTTTCAGTTCTCTAAAGCTAAACTTGGTCTATAGTTTTTCAAAATTTGATGAAAATTAGCACTAGTGCATTATTAGTAGTCTTCCCTTTACTTATGAGTTCACTTCCAGCTAACGCACAAATTTCTCCCGATCTAACTTTACCTAACAACACAAATATTCAAATAAATGAAAATCTTAGAACCATTGAAGGTGGTACTCAAGTAGGAAACAATTTATTTCACAGTTTCAAGGACTTTTCCGTTCCTACAGATACTAGCGTCCATTTCAACAACGGGCTGGATGTTTACAACATTATCGCTAGAGTTACTGGTGGTTTCGTCTCTAATCTTGATGGGCTGATTAGCGCCAATGGTACAGCTAACTTGTTCTTGATCAATCCCAGTGGCATTGTCTTTGGCCCTAATGCTCGATTAGATATCGGTGGTTCTTTATTTGCAACTACGGCTGACTCTCTAGAATTTGCCAATGGTTCTGAGTTTAGTGCTATTAACCCACAACAACCACTGCTGACTGTGGATATTCCTATTGGTTTGCAGTTTAATGGTAATTCTGGAAGTGTTACTGTCCAAGGAAAAGGACACACAATTGAGCAGAGTGATTTTTTTACCCCTCTTAACCCTAGCAAGTTAGCAAACAGCCTGGAAGTTAAACCTAATAATATTCTTGCTTTGATCGGCAATAACATTGCCTTAGATGGAGCTATTCTTAAAAACACTAATGGTCGGCTCGAATTAGTTAGCCTTGAGAAGGGAGTAATAAATTTAAGCATCCAAAATAATCAATGGTTAGTCTCTCCTGGAAATAGCTTAGTTTATAAAGACATAAGAATATCAAATAATTCTTTACTTTATGATGGTAGCTCTAATGGCTCAGGAAATTCTATAGAGATTTATGGAGATAATATATTTTTAGATAAAGGCTCTTTAATTATTGGACAAAGTTTTAAGGATAGACAATCTGGTAATATATTTATTAATGCTGTAGAATCATTAAATATACAAAATGAATCTCAAACAACTGCTACAGGTATTTTTAATATTAATTTTAGCGAAAATACAGGTGGTAATATTGAATTTAATAGTGGGAAAATCTCTTTAAAGGCTTCTCAAGTTGCCACGACAACTTTTAGCAGTGCTGCGGGTGGCAATGTCATTGTAAATGCTGAACAATTAAATTTTGAAGGCTTAACTCTTGAAAGTATTTCTCAAGGGTCTGGAATTAATACATTTACTTACAATGCTGGGAAAGGCGGCGACATTATTGCAAATGTCGCACAAATTGTTGCAAATAATGGAGGATTGCTTACAACAACTTTTGGCAGTGGAGATTCTGGAGTTTTAAGACTAAATTCTAACTTTATCTCTTTACGGGCAGGGAGTAGTATAGGCTCTGCAACTTTTGGTCAAGGTAAAAGTGGTAGTGTTTCAGTTAATTCAAACTCTATAGAAATAATTGGCACATCTACTGGTTTAGGTAACGCAAGTAACATTCAATCATCTACTTATAAAGATGGCAATGCTGGTAATTTAGAAATTAATAGTTCAAATTTATTATTACAAGATGGAGGTACTATTAGTACTAGTACTTTTGCTTCCGGCGATGCTGGTAATTTATTTATTAGATCCTCAGAAGCAATTACAATATCAGGAAAATACTTAGACACATTAAGTGCTATATCTTCTTCAGCACCTATACTAAATGAACGCCTCAGAACCGGATTAAGATTACCTCCAGAGCCAACAGGTAGAGCGGGAAGTTTAACTATTGATACTCAAAAGTTAACCATTTCTAATTTTGGACAGCTTAGTGTAATAAATCAAGGCTCCGGTGACGCTGGTACTATTAATATCAATACAGACAAAATCGATATTACAAATCAAGGGGGAATTACAGCGACAACTGCTGTTGGAGCAGGTGGGAACATCAATTTGAAAGCAGAAAATGTTCAACTGAATAATAGCTTTATATCTGCAACCGCAGGTACAAACGGCAGTACGGGCAATGGGGGCAATATTGGTATTGAAACAGGTGCATTAATATTGCAAAGTAACAGCCAAATTACAGCCAATGCCTCTGAGGGTAGGGGTGGGAACATCAAAATCAATACCCCAGGTTTATTTGCCTCGCCAGATAGCCAAATAAAAGCTACTTCAGAAAGAGGAGTTAACGGCTCAGTACAGATTAACACTACTCAAATAGATATTGCTAACTCTGGGATTAGAAATACTGTCTTTCAGTCTCCACAACCGTTTAACACTTGCTCGCCAGAACCTCCTAACTTGCCGAGTGAACTAACTATCTCTGCTAAAGGAGGGCTTCCCGCTAGTCTTGATGATTTATCTAGCACTACACTGGGGTGGACAGACTCATCAGTACCCATCTCTTCTCAACAATTACCCCAATCTACTCAAACTGATAATACGGAAAATATAGTGGTAGCCCAAGGGTGGCGCAATAACGGGGATGGGACTGTTAACTTTGTGATTACCCCAGATCCAAGTGACGATATGGGTGCGTACAGTTCGCCATTGAAATCTTCTTGCATCAAGAGAGTACCAGATGTAGGGGGTTAAATATTGAGTTTACATTTACTAGCGTATTTAACGGCAAGTCATTTTTCCTCGGCAGAACTTGAGTCAGGTGGCCTTCATCAAAAAAATCCGCCAACCATACAACAAACACCCCTGTCACCCACCCCTTTACCTCCAGCACCGCCACCATTAACGCTTCCAGCATCCTCTACTCCTTTGATTCCTCAAAGAACCCTTAAACCAAACAATTTCGTTAAAATCAAAGTTCAAGGTTTTCGATTTCAAGGAAATACAGTCTTTAATAATCAGGAGTTAGAGAAAGTATTATCAGAATTCATTAGTCAGGAAATCACTTTTACTGATTTATCAAAAATTAGTGATAAGGTTACTGATTATTATGTAGAGCAAGGGTATATCAACTCTGGTGCATACATTGGTGTTGCCCAAAATCAATCTCTCAAGGTTGACAATGCTATAGTTACTGTCTCAATTGTTGAGGGACGAATAGAAAAAATCAATATTGTCGGCGGCAACAGACTACACAACTATATCCGCGCACGTATTCCACAACCGATTCTCAACAGTAAACGCTTATTGCCAGCACTACAATTACTTCAACAAGACCCATTAATTGAGAAAATTACTGCTTCATTGAAAGAGGGAAGCAAACCAAGCCAAGCTATTTTGGATATTAATGTACAGCCCCAACAGGAATTTAAGGTTAATATTGGTCTAGACAACTACCGATCTCCAGTCATCGGAACTTTCCAGCGTCGCATTGATATCTCGCACAATAACATCCTGGGATTGGGAGACGGACTAAGCATTGGTTACAGAAATACAGATGGCAGTAATGCTATCACCCTTGGTTATTCTGTACCTATCAACCCAAACAATGGTACTATCAGCCTTGTTTACGCAAATATTTCCAACAATATCATTGAGCGACCGCTTAACGCGCTTGATATAGTAGCCGATGCAGGGGTCTATGAAATGACTTTGCGCCAACCTCTGATTCGGCAGGCTTCGGCTAACTCTGCACAAGAATTGGCATTGGGGCTGACTGTTTCGCGGCTAGAAAGCGAATCATCATTGCAAAATACTCCTTTTCCTATCTCGGCGGGCGCAGATGCTTCGGGGCGTACAAGGATTTTTGCACTCAGGTTTTTCCAAGATTGGGCAAATCGCAGCCTTAATCAGTCTTTTTACGCTCGTTCAACTTTTAGTTTAGGTTTAGATGCACTAGATGCTACCATCAATGCCAACCCTCCTGATGGGCGATTTTTTAGTTGGGTAGGCGAGGCTTTATGGTTGAAGCGTTTAGGAAATAGTAATACTTCTGTTGCTATCCGCTCACGCCTCCAATGGGCGGATAGACCTTTACCCGCTTTCGAGCAAATTAGTCTTGGAGGCATCAGCAATGTCAGAGGTTACAGGCAGGATACTTTTATATCTGACAATGGATTTCTCTTATCTACAGAACTACGCATTCCGGCCTGGAAAACGACTACGCAAGAATTACAGGTTGCTCCCTTCATTGACTTTGGCACAAGCTGGAACAATAGTTCTGATACTTTTAGCCCTGATGGTAGTTTAACCTCTATTGGTCTAGCTCTCCAATATCGAAGCGATCGCTTCAATGCCCGTCTTGATTGGGGCATTCCTCTAAATGAAACTAACTCAAACTCAAACACATGGCAAGAAAATGGAGTTTATTTTTCACTTAACTATCAACTATTTTAAAAGAATTAAGTACCTATTTTTAAGTTTAACATTGACGCTAATAGTAGTGTTTAACAATGGAGCAATATTAGCAACTCCCCCAAACTTAGAAATAGCGCAATCTCTCACACAGCAAGGATTTTTACAATTATACAACGGACAGTCCGAAGCTGCTTTGAAAGCATGGCAATCAGCTTATCGAGCTTATGAACAATTAAATAACAAGCAGGGGATGAATGGCAGTTTAATTAACCAGAGTTTGGCACTTCAAGCACTAGGCTCTTATGCTAACGCTTGCCAAGTTCTTACTCAGGCTTTAGCACTAGAAAATAGAATTTGCCCTCATGCGTTAAAAGAACAAACTAATTCTTCTCAAATCTTATCTGATTTAAAAGAAATATTTCAAAAACAACCTATCCAAAATTTACAAATTATTGGTTTTTCTAATTTAGCTAATGTTTTCCGAGCTATGGGCGAACCGGAAGTTTCTTATACTATTCTGCAATACTGTTTAACCTTCGCTGCACAATTACAAAAGAAAGAGATTCAAGATAACTTATTACTCAATTTAGCTAATACAGAAGTAACACTTTACAATCAAGCCAAGAGTAAATATCAACTCACTGATGACTTTACTGCTCAAAAGAAAGCACTGATTTTAGCCAAGTCTAAATTCGATGCTGCCCAAAAAGTATACGAAAAACTCAGTAATAGCCCAAGTACAGTTTCTCTACAAGCTAAACTAAACTGGTTAAAGTTACTCATAGATAATACATCAATACAATTGTCACAATACTTACCTTTAAGTAATTCTGTTTCTAGACTAATAAATGATATTCTCACCAATTTGAAACAAATTGAAACGTTATCCAAGGTTGATTCAATTTATAGCAAACTTAAATTATCTCATAACTTACTAAAAATCACCCAAAGTAATAACTTGAAAGTGAAACAATTCACAGATAACAATTTACAATCTATAGCCTTATCCTTATCACAGGAAGCATTAGCTAGTGCCAAGAAGTTAAATAATTTTAGAGCAATTGCTTATGCTAATAGTACTTTAGGTGAAATTTACGCTGCTGGTGGAGAATTATCAAAAGCTGAGAGTTCGTATCATGATGGGATGTTATACGCTCAATCAGTACAGGCTTGGGATATCGTTTATCAATGGCAATGGGAACTAGCTCGGCTTTATAAAACATCTGGTAAAATCGAGCAAGCTAATAAATTTTATTCTACTGCTATAAAAAATCTTGATAAAGTACGTGGTGATGTTTTACTGTTTAACTCTGATATTCAATTTGCTTTCACAGAAAAAGTAGAGCCACTTTACCGCGAATACATATCATTATTACTTAACAAGAATAATTCTAATAAAAACTACAATAGACAAGCTATTAAAATTCAAGAACAACTTAAATTTGCTGAAGTAGAGAATTTCTTGCGTTGTGGTAAATTTGCTGAAAATGCCCTAGATGCAAGATTGGATAGCGGATTAAAAGATTTGGATTATATTGTTTACCTCATTAAATTAGATGACCGAGTAGAGGTGCTTGTTAAAACTTCTCAAAATATCTATCGTCACACAATAGATTTAGATATAATTGGTGAACCTCTGACTAATTTCTTCAATATTATCCAGAATTTAGAATTCGTTGATACTAAAGGTTATAATTTTCTCACTTATTCGCAAGCAGTTTATCAGCTTTTGATTCAACCTATCAAACAATATTTACCCTCATCAGGCAAAATAGGTTTCGTCCTAGATAGTTATTTTCAAAATCTGCCCCTAGATATGTTATATGATGGGCAACAATATTTATTAGAAACATACATTATTTCTGTAGGTTCTAGTGCTAAACAATTGCGGCAATCGATGCTCAAACCAGCTGCAACGTTAGCTAGTGGCGTTTCTAAAATTGGCCCTAGTTTTAGTAATCCTATCGTCCCTAGAGATTTACGTCCTTTACCTCAAGTCAGGTTAGAGATTGAGAATATTAAGAAAGCTAATCCCTCTGCCATTACATTACTTGATAGCGAATTTACCCATGAACGATTTAGTAAAGATATTGAAAACAATTCTTTTTGGGCTATTCATTTAAGTAGCCATGCTCAATTTAGCTCGGACATTGAACAAACCTTTGTCTTAGCATGGGATACTCCCCTGATGGTTAATGATTTAAAAGCTTTACTACAAAATAAAAGCAACCTTGATTTACTGGTGTTGAGTGCTTGCCAAACTGCCAAAGGTGATAGACGCTCCTTTTTGGGTATTGCTGGCATAGCTGCACAAGCTGGAGCGCGTAGTGTTTTAGCCAGTCTATGGCTAGTTGATGCTGATTCTACTGCTCAACTGATGACTCAATTTTATGAAGGACTGAAATCTGGACTTACCAAAGCCGAAGCATTAAGATCAGCACAACTCAGTTTATTAAAAAGTGACAAATATTTTCACCCATATTATTGGAGCGCATTTATTCTCGTTGGCGGATAACTCGTTTGCTCCTTGACCTTTGTGTGTGCCGCAATCTTTATACCAGCTTCTGCTAAAGCTAACTCTACAGTATTATTTGCTTGTTGTGCTAATTTCTTAGCTGTTAAATACGCTTCATTAGCTTGTTGAGGAAAATTAGCTATTAAGTAGCGATCGCCTAATAATCTATAAATCGTTGGGTTCGTTGAACCTGCTTTAGCTCTAGCGTCTAACACTTTTATCGATTCGTTGACTAAATTGTATGACTCATATACTGCATCCATATCAATCGCCAATTCATCAAGCGGCTGTTGAAGGTTCTTGAGAACGTTAATTGTCTTTTCTACTTCTTGTATATTGTCTGTGGCTAATAGCAACAACAACGAGTTACTGCCATCTATTACTCTATCGCCCCGCATGGCAACTATATCTAAAGTGTATGCTTGACCTGGTTTCAATGCTGGCTCTTGGGGCGGATAGGTTAAACTTTCTCCTTTGACTGCCACCTCCCAGCTAATGCCTCCATTTCCTCGCATACGCACAATGTAATCAGTTGCTCCCTTTGGTTTAGACCAAGATATTGTCGGGCGCTCTTGATTGATTACTGCTCCATAAGGTGTCATCTTTGTAGGTTTGTTCTCTTCATCCGGCCCTTTAGGGATGACACAGCTTCTTCCTTGTAAAACGTTGCATCCTCTACCTTCGTTCACTTTTAATGGCAAGCATTGTTTCCCGACAACATCACTAGGAATGTCTAGGATTTTTCCTCTTGGGTAACAGAAGATTTTTACCTTTCCACCATTAGCTGCAACAACTCTATCCTCACTACATAATTTTTTTGAAGGTTGATAACGACTATCTCCACTTATCACTTTCGCTATAGGTTCGCAAGAGACTTTAGATTGCCGATTTGCCCTCACTACCTCCTGTCCCCACACACGACTTTCAGTGACGTTAACTAATATTAATCCTAATATAATGGCTCCAATCTGAATTCTCTTGAACATGGGATTTATATACTTGTTCTTCTACAAACTGTTTTTCAAAGTACTAAAATTTATTTCTTTTTAAATATCCTCTCTATTAATTCC
Source organism: Nostoc punctiforme PCC 73102 (assembly GCF_000020025.1). GTDB lineage: Bacteria > Cyanobacteriota > Cyanobacteriia > Cyanobacteriales > Nostocaceae > Nostoc > Nostoc punctiforme. The sequence goes on from NC_010632.1 coordinate 186,464, forward strand.
CCTCGCCATTTTTGTACTTCTGGCAACCACGTATCCATCCTTGCCAATAAACATATTTCACCGTAACCACTTGCAGAATTTATATCTCCTAACGCTTCTTTCGCTTTCGATAACAAGCAATACACATCAACTCTTTGTGAATCTAACTTAAATGCTGTTTGCAAATCTTTATCCGCTCCTTGATAATCTTTTTGCGTCAGTTTCGCCCAGGCTAAATTTTTATACAATGCTGCTCTTAACTGTTTATCACTAGATGGGGCTTTATTCAATCCTTCTATTGCTAGTTTTTGAGCTTGAGTATAATTTCCTTGCAAATTATTCAACCTAGACAAATTATTCACAGCAATTAACGCCTGCTCCTGACCAGATTTAATTGCTAAGTTATATTGTTCTTGAGCTAAATCATATTTTTCTTGAGTTTCATAAAAGTTAGCTAAATTGTAGTGTCCTGTCCAGGAGTTAGGCTCTAGCCTAAAAAGCTGTTGGTAACTTTTATTAACACAATTTATATCTCTCAAAAATTGACAAGTCAATGCTAGATTATTATATGAATCTATATCATTCGGATTATATTTAGCCGCTAAATTATAATATTTCTTTTCTAATTCTAAATTTTCTTTAACTCTTCCTGCTATATCAAAGTAGAATTTGGAAATTTGATTACTTAATTCCGGGCGGATTTTTACTGCTTGGTCAAATAGCTTTTGCGCTTGTTCTGTATTATTTTCTTGTTCTAGCTTTTGCCCTTGTGCTACTAAATTATTTGCATAAACTGGGAATCCAAGTGTATAAGCTAGTAATCCTATCAAACTAACGCTGGCGATCGCTGCACTGAACATGAAGGGTTTCGACCTTGTTAGTCTATAAATCTTATTTTGCTTAGGCAGTTTTTTCAGTCGCCACAAAATAATTCCCGTTGTTTGTGGTCGATGTGCTGGATTTGGAGCCATCAACTCATCAATAAAATCCGCCAATGGCTTATCTATCTGTGGTGCTTTATGTCTCCAGATCAGTCTCCCCACATCATGATTTGTCTCTAATTCTCTTAATTTTACCCCCGTCACCAACCGAACCATAGTCCGACCTAAAGCATAAAAATCCGACTGTGGAACCGCATGACCATGCGCTTGTTCTAGCGGACTGTAATAATGGGAAATTACTTTGGTGATTTCGTAATTACTGATAGTTCTGTCCGTTCCTCCAGTCGAGCTTACTTTGGCTAAATATGTATCTGTTATCTGGCGTGCAGCCCCAAAATCTATTAAATATAAATGTCCATCCGGATCTAGAATTATATTACTTGGTTTTATATCTCTATGAAAAAATTCTGTATGATGTACTAAATCTAGTATTGCTACTATTTGTTCCAACCAATCTAGTGCTAACTCTTGTGAAATTGGTGGATGAGTTTCTATCCAATTTTCTAAATTTTCCCCTTCAATTTTATCCATGATTAAGCATCGGAATTTGAAGGGGCTGTTCTCTGATTCTAGGGTAAAGTAGTCATCATCTCCATTTGTCTGCGGAATATTTGGATGATTTATTAATTGCAAGGCTAAAACCTCGCGCTCAAATCGCTCCACAAATTGAGGCGAATTCCATTTTAATATCTTCATGACTCGTCGTTTACGCCCAGGACTCCACTGCGTCCCAGAATCCTCTATTTCAAAAATCTCATTTGCCGTGAACGGGTTGCGATCTAATTCTCTTAATGGTTTAACTAGACGGACACGTTCATTGATCACTAAAGATGTACCGCAAGAAGCGCATTTGTAGGCATCATCAGGATTCTGCCGTCGTTCACACAGAGGATTTATACAGTAACACGACATCTTGTCTTAACTTTCTATTAAAGAATTAGCATTTGAGCAATATTTCGTTATTGACAACATTATAAAAATATTTCTTATGACTATTGCTTTTGTTCACATTTGATGCATTAAAGTAAAATCTTTTTGTGACTTAAAGTCACTTTGCGTTAAAAATTATATTTTTGCATTTACAATGATCCTACCAAAACCCTCATTTAATAAGGCTTGAGCAATAGTTAGCTAATCTGGGTGACTTTGTTTTGCATGAAAACACTCATTTAATCTTTTAGGAGATACACTTATAATCTAAAAAGCTGATACTATTATAAGTGACTCAGAGTCATAAGAATTAAATAGCCAGTTGATTTGATTTTACAAACGTTTCTTGCGGAACTCACGTACCAAAAGGAAAACTTCTTTTATGGATTTGAGCATTGAGCATGGGGTAAATTTTCAAAATTCTCTTTCTTCATCCTTTTTTACACAAGAGCAACAGTCTCTGGAGTTACTACAGTCTTCCCCAACCGTATCCTTTTACCAAGCTCTAACTGTAGTCAACAATATAATTTTTACTGAAAAAAATCGCTCCTTGACTAAACCTGAGATCGCCGTCCTCAAGGGTGCATGGGAAAACCAAGATTTTTCTGAGATAGGGCAGCAGTCTGGCTATAAGGCTGGCTATTTACAGCGTCGTATAGCTCCTCAACTGTGGAACTTGCTTTCTGAAACAGTAACCAAAGGACAACAGGTCTTAAAGAGGAAAGTACGAACTCTGCTCACAGAAGTTGTTATAAACTATTATCAATCTAATCCCCACTTAGAACTTCCTTTATTTGATAGCCAGTTTATTAAAGGTCAACTTCCTAGCTCTAAACTATCCAATTTTTACGGTAGGCAACAAGAACTCTACCACTTAAAGAAATTAATTAACAACCACCGATGCATATCTTTGGCAGGTGTTCCTGGGGTTGGCAAAACTGCTTTGTCCGCAAAACTCTTAGCAGAACTTAGCTTAGACTCTACTCAACATTTTGATTTCCTGGTTTGGAAATCAGTAACTCACTCAGTACGCCTTCAAGATTTATTGAGCGAACTAATTGATTTAATTCAACCAGATACTTCTCTCAACTTACCTGAATATACTCAAGCTCTGATTACCGCCTTAATTAAGCATTTACAATCTCATCGTTGTTTACTCGTACTGGATGGTTTTGAGGTTCTGTTTAAAACTCCTAATTTAGAACAAAGATTAGACTATAAAATATTCATGCGTCGGCTGTTAGAGGAAGAGCATAAGAGTTGTTTATTACTGACTTGCCGAGCTTTACCTAATGAAATTTATGCTATGAGCAAAGATGACCGATCTATCCTCTATTTTCGAGTAGACGGTTTAGATACAGATGCTGCTTTAAATTTTTTATCGGATCAAGGTTTAACAGACAAAAACGATTGTCTTGATTTAATTAAAACCTATCGTAGTAATCCCTCAGAATTAGCCACAGTAGCTAAAAAGATTAAACATTTTTTCTCTGGCAGTACAGAAATATTCTTTCAACATAAAACTACTTTTATTACTGATGAGTTTCAATCAATGTTAGATGAAACTTTTGGTGAATCTTTGGAGCAAACCGAACGTTATATTATGATTTATTTAGCTCAAAGATTATCCCTAGACCCCGCACCAATTAGTTTTAGTGACCTCTTAATACAGATCAATTCTTCTAATAATATATCGGCTTCTACTTCGGCAATTATTAAAGCTTTAGAAAAATTAGAACAACTATCTTTAATTGAAAGCATTAAAGATCCAAACACTAAAGAAATCGCCTTTACTTTGCAACCTGTAGTCAAAAAATACATTAATACTGATCCCTTGGGTCTAGTAAAGCCACAAAACTCTTTCCCCTCATTAGCTAACGCATTTTAGAGAAGTATTTATGCTCTTAAGAAAAAACAAAAATCTAGCTACTACAATTTTAACAACAAATAATTATGTAGAGATTTTACTCCAAAAACTGTTTTTTTCTACACAAGTAGCTTTGAATCCAGCCGATCATTGGCTTGCGCTGCACGAGCCTAAGCAAAAAGTTTTCCCCGCCAATCTGAAGATGAAGCTTCTAACCTACTACTAGGGTTGGCTTGAGAAAAACCCTTATAAAATAGGGTAATTTTACTAAGTTTAACAAAACAGGAGGTAGTATAACTCAGATTTAAATCTTACTAGATGCGAAAAGGTGCGAAGTTTTGTAAGATCAAGCTTGTCAACTACGTAAAAAGGAGGAACGCAGACTGTACATAAAAATTTAGGCAAAACGCACTAGGGAGTACGCTTTGCCTTAAGGTGAAACAAACGACATATTTTAGGGCGGGGTTGATCTCGGCTGACAAAGAAAGTGGCACTTAAAGTTTGGCGACTTGAAACCACTCACTTGTCAAAAGATACCCACGCTGCTTTGCTATTGCCATTATACTCTAAAGCAATACGCACGGCCAGTTTTTGCTGACCGTTGGTAGTATTTTGACAAAAAATTTATATTTGAAATATGTAAATTTTTGTAAAAGCAGCGTCATAAGTAATTCGCAAAACCCTACGGAAAGCAGCACAAAGCGCATCTACGCAATTCGCAATTGCAGAGTAATTGAATAATTAATGAATTCAGACTCATTTACTCTACTTCGTCTATGAGAAGGAAGTACGGGCGTAAATATAACTGCGAATTGCGAGTTGGTAATTGCGAATTGATTTAATCGACCCCCTCTGAAACTTGACAATAAAGTTATCGGAGGAATCTACCGTGCAAAATAACCAATGCCCAGAAGAGATGGGCGTTGGGGATCAAGTGTTGCCAGGTAACATTTGTGAATACCCCAATTATCTTACTGCCGCCGAGTATCATGAATTAGCGGTGGGCAGCGCCATTCATCCGGCGTTGATTGAGCGCAACTTTTTCCATGTAGAGGGAGAATCAGTTTATGATTTCCTGTTCATATCTGATAAAGTCCCACGTAAGAATGCGGGTCGGGTAACAGATGGATACATTAAAATGTATCAGCATCTATTACTGGGTGGGACGTGGATTCAGTCACTTGACCCCTTTAAAAACTGGCAACCGATGGAGTGGGGAAGGATCAAGCCCAACTTTCCTCGCATTGATTGGCACTCCTGTAAACCCGTCAAATACGAGTCACCGCCTAAAACCCCCAACCGCGTTACCTACTTTGATGTCGCTAACCCCATTTGGGACAAAGTTGCAAAGCGTTATTTAATTAAGCGCTATCATTCACTTTTAACATTGCGCTTACTGGATCAACTCAATCCACTAATATTTTGGGAGTGGGTAAAGCAACATCCAGAGATTCCAGTTATCTTATGCGAGGGCGAAAAAAAAGCGGCCTGCTTGCTCTCTTTAGGGTTTGTAGCGATCGCACTCCCTGGAATCTGGAACGGGCGCGTGGGCAAACAAGATTTTGATGAACGGTTGCATCCAGATTTAATGCCCTTGGCACAACCGGGACGCAAGTTCATTATATTATTTGATTACGAAACTAAAGCTAAAACCAGGTGGTCAGTTTACCAGGCAACTGTTCGCACAGCAAAAGCAATTGAGTCTGCTGGTTGTGAATGTGAAGTTGCGCTGTTGCCGGGGACAGAGAAAGGTGTAGATGATTTTGTTGTGGCGCGGGGCGAAGATGCTAACGCTCTATTAACTGCGATTATTAACGATGCCAAATCTCTTTTTGACTACCAGCGCTCATATCGAGCTAAGAAATGGGGACTCAGTAAATACAAACCGGATGTCACAGTCAATATTAAATATTTGACCCAAGCACTCTGCATTCCGGATCTGGAGGAAAAATGTTCATCTGTCCCGCCACTTTACGATATTTCACAAGAGCAATTGTTCACACCTTGTGTTAGCTCTACAAGCTGTGGGGAGGGAGAAGGAAAACAAGAATTAACAGATTCTAGCTCCTTTAACGCCAAACCAAGTACCCAAAATCCTAAAAAATCTTTCCGTTTTCCAGAAAAAGGACTGGTTGTACTCTGGAGCGATATGGGCACTGGCAAAACTGAACTTATGCGCTGGTGGCGTGACCAAAATCCTGATGCCAGATTTCTCAACAATGGACATCGGGTTAACTTGTTGAAAAATCTTGCCGAACGTTTGCGGACGGCGATGTATTCAGACTTGGGTTACACAGGTTTAGCCCAGGCCCAAGCCCTTAGTATTACTATTGACAGCTTGCACAAACTCAATACTCAGTCTCTCACCTACGGCTGCATATTTATTGATGAAGCCTGCCAATACCTCACCCACCTACTGCACAGTAATACTTGCAAACAGCACCGTGCCGCCATTTTGGAGGTACTGGAATATATAGTATACAACGCGCCACTGGTCGTCATCGCTGATGCACACATGGATGACCTGACTGTGGATTTCTTCCGCTCCATGCGACCACTCGGTGAAGTACCTTACATCATTAAAAACGAGTGGCGAAACGGGGAGCGCACAATTTATTGGTACGAGGGGGATAATTCAAGCGCCCTAGTTGCCCAAATCTCGGCAGCGTTGATGCTTGGAGAAAAAGTTATGGTTGCCAGTGACAGTAAGCGTTTTATCAAAAAACTCGACAAATCCTTTACTATCAAGTACGAAGAATCTAGTAGTTCGCCAAGTGAACTTGGCTCTTTAAAGGGTAAAGGGGATACTTCGACTGCGCTCAGTAACCGGGTAAAGGAAGAATTAACAGATTCCTCCTCCGCCCTTTCCCCCTTACCCCTTACCCCTTGCCCAGCCCGTAGGACTTCATACCGCATTTGGTCGGTTCATTCAGACAATTCTGGCAGTGATGAGAATGTCGCTTTCATCAAAGATATCACCAACGCCGTCAAAAACTTTGATGCCTTGTTCACCTCTCCCAGTCTCGGTACTGGTGTCGATATTTCTGAGTATCATTTTGATTTAGTATTTGGTGTGTTTCACGGCGTTTCCCAAACTGCTACTGAGTGCGCTCAACAACTGTACCGTTATCGTCCAAAAGTCCCGTTTCATATTTGGGTGGCAAAGCGTCCTCCCTTCGGTTACAAGGATACAAATGCATCCAAAATCAAAGAGCGCCTCTTGCAAACCAATGAAATGACTGCTTTTCTGTTGCGAATTGACAGAGAAACAGGCAAGCGGGGAGCGGAGAAAGATTGGGCGCTTGAGGCTTACTGCCAAATTATGGCTAACCGCCACTATTCTCTCAATAATCTCCGTGATGATTTGCGATCGCTCCTCACCGAAATGGGCAATACATTTATATATGTGGGCAGTGATTCAGATCCTCAGTCTCTCGAAAGTCTTAAAGCAGCAGCACAAGCTTTGGATCGTGCCCACAATTCGGCTGTTGCCAAGGCCAAGAATATTACTTTGAGCGAGTACCGTGCCCGTCAGAGCAAAGATTACCTTGACCCTAATGAAATTTTTGAATGCGAAAAATTCCGCATTTCTGATTCTTACGGCATCGAAGTAACCGAATCGCTCGTAGAAATGGATAAAGGTGGCCGCTTAATTAGAGCAATTGCTGGACTTGAGGCCATTTTAGCCCCACCCGAAGAATCGTTTACTGACCCCAAAACTGGGCAAACTTATCCTACGCCACCAACAATTGTCACCCAAAAAGACCGCACCGAGCGCGACAATCTACCTTTGTGCATCGACTGGGGCAATTATTCGGCGCGGTGGCTGGCTAGATTTAACCTGGGGCTGCATCAAATTCTCACTTCTTTAATGAAGGGTGATGAAGTTACTGCCGACGATTCCACCTTACTCAAGATGACGGAGATCGCTAAAAACTGCGCTGCTCACGTCAAAGCAATTCTTGGGTTTACTATTCCCAGTGACTGTAAACCTATTTGGTTGCTGGCCACAATGCTAGAGCAGCTGGGGCTAAAACTGACTTTCCGCAAGCAGGGTAAACGGGGTCAACAGGTGAAACTTTTCTCTTTATCTAAAGAGGAATTAGAATTTGCAATGCATGTAATTGCTCATCGTGAAACGAAGCGTAATCAAAAAGAAAATCGAACCTATTATGCGACCCAAACCCCTGCTGCGTATAGTGTAAACCCCAATCAGCAGCCCGTATCCACACCCCCCCTTGATGCTATAGGGAACTCCCATGAAGGAGGGGTGGATACTACAGATAAGAGCAGGGGAGCAGGGGAGCAAGGGAGCAAGGGAACAGGGGAGTTGAGGGACACAGAAGAAATTTTTACAAATTCTTTCCCCTCTGCCCCCCTGCCCCCCTGCCCCTCTGCTCTCTTCACAGATCGCACTACCCTACTCCATTGCGTGGAAATACTTCGCTCTGGCATTACCAAGGGAGTGGACGCAATCAAAGGCATTCTCAAGCAATGGACTGGGGATTTGCGCTGGGAAACGGTGCTGGAACTTGAAGCGATCGCGGCAAATGAACTGCGACTTGTCGAGGCTGCAGTACCGGAATTTTACACCTTGCTAAATGAAGAAGTGTTGCCAATGGAGGGGGCTAGCTAGATAAAAAATCTCTTTGGCATTTGAAAGCTGTTTCTTGTTTCGTTTCCAGTAGCAATTGATATTACTGGTTCCAATTTCTGCTGGATTTTCGCAAGTCATCTGCATAAATCTCAAATATCCATCAAGTTCATAGCACTGCTGTCATTAGGTCTAGCCTTGAGATAGCGATCGGTGATGGCTAAATTGGCATGACCCAAAGTTTCTTTCACCAATACAGGATTAGTTCCGCGCTCAATTGCGTGAGATCCATGAGCATGACGTAACCAGTGTGCCGAAACCAGTTCGCTTAATCCGGCTTCGAGTGCAATCGCTTTTACAATCGGGTGCAAGTTTTGACGGTCTAAATGTCCCCCCTTTTGACTTGGAAACACTGCTTGATTGGAGTGAGCATTATCTTTGAACTCGATTAATTCCGCCCAAAGCTTCGGCTTGATGAGAATTGTCCGATTTTTGCTGCCCTTGGCTTTACGAACATACACCTGACCACTGTCGCCACGGGGTGTCAAATCTCCCCATGTTAACTCACAAATTTCACTTGCCCGTAACCCTGCTTGATACAGGAGTTTGATAATTAACAGATTACGTAGGGCTGTGTACTGCCGCTTAGGAGTTTTAGCATCAGTTAAATGCTTAGAAGCTGCTCTTACCAACAATTTAATATCAGCTTCATCGAGATAGCGTTCGTTGATTACATCTGGCAATTCACCCAGTTTTAGTGCCATACCTACATTAAAAGGGAGATATCCAATTTTATGAGCGAAACTAATCAAGCTTTTAGCAGCAGCAATGTATATCCGCTTTGTGCTTTCGGCATTGCCCCCAAAAGAACTAGCGTATTCTACCAAGTCTTCATAAGTCACTTTTTTGAGCGGCTTGTCCAGAAAATCCAGAAATCGCCTAGTGTATCGCTGGTAAGCCCGAATAGAAGACGACGCTTTTCCCTCTAACCACAGCGCAATCAACTTCGCCTCCGCCTGCGCTACTGGCAAGGAAGCGATCGCCTTTCTATGCGCTGTTATGTGGACAAGAGAGAGGGTCATTTTTATTACTCCCTTAAAAATCAGACACAAGAGTAGTTTCGTCTGGTTTTATAGTGTCTGATTTTTATTGTCCTTTAAAATGGGCGTTTCAACTCACCCTCAAGCGAATGAAAATTTCTCGATTTTTGCGTATAGTACACCTCTAATACTGAGGAGCGTGACAAACACAATACTGTTATGCAATTGTTCAGCAGGGTATTTATTTTGAAAAACCTAAAAGTAGGTGAAAAAAATAAACTAAAAATGACTTTATAGTTAATAAATGATATAAGAGGTCAAAGAGCGGACTCCAAAGTTTATTTACGCCGCAGTGTACTGCTTTTTAAGCGCTATCACGCCATAAAACTATAGAGTCATTTTTAGTTTATTTTTTGAGAGTGGTTTGATTGCTTTGTATTTAAGACACTTTTTTTCTAGAACCGCAAACGGGAGCTAGAGAAGTAGTTTCTCAAGAATTGCCAAGGCACTTACCAGTAATGAAATGCCCCGCCGTCACTTACCAGACACGGGGCGAAAGCACAGCTAGCTACCAGATTTCTCACTCTTGATTGAGAGCAACAACCGCAAGCCGGGTGAAATTGTTAAGTTGAACATTTCTAAATTGCAATCGTTGGGTGCAAAAAAGCGCTTTCCAACCGCTGCTGTAATCGCGTATATCGCAGTTGTCCGTCACTAGAACGCAAAGCCTTGGATATCGCTTTCTTGGAACCAACGACGATCGCTAACTGCTTGGCACAAGTTAATGCTGTGTAAAACTGTTTACGAGACAACATCATATAAGGCTGCGTATAGATTGGCAGAATCACCACCGGATATTCTGACCCCTGGCTTTGATGAATGGTGAGGCTCCAGGACAGGGCAATTTGATTTAAGTCTGCTCCCGTCCTAACAACAGTATGCTTACCATACTGTACAGTAACTTCCATCTCTTCAGGATCAATGGCCTTGATAATTCCGAAGTCGCCATTAAAAACTTCGTGATTATAATCATTAGTCAGTTGAATGATCCGATCGCCTTCTCGTAATAAATTCCCGCCCCTGGTAATCTCTACTTTGTCGGGACTGGGCGGATTAATCAACTGCTGCAATACGGTATTGAGGTTACGAGTCCCAAGCAAACCCCGCGACATGGGGCAAAGCACTTGCACATCAGTAGCTAGATTGTAACCCAGGCGGGGAATCAAGTCTGTGATGATTTCGGATATTGCTTTAACACCATGTTTGGGGTGATGACCGCCGCCGTGCCACAGACACTCAGACACGGGATTATCGGAAATCGGTTCAATTGTGGGAAACTGGCTTCGGTTAATTTGGTGAGCAGCGATGATAATTGCGCTCTGTTGGGCTTGCCTAAATACCTTGGTCAACCGCACCACCGGAACGTGACCAGAATTAATCAAGTCAGAAAGGAATTGACCGGGGCCGACAGAGGGTAACTGGTCAATGTCACCCACTAGCAGTAGTTGGGAACCGTATTGTATCGCCTTTACCAAAGAAGATGCCAGAAACAAATCAAGCATACTAGCTTCTAGCGCGACAATTGCGGTATGGGGTAAAGGGTTTTGATTATCGCGTAAGAAGCCCATTGTCTTTGGGTCAAATTCCAACAAGCAGTGTATCGTCTTGGCTTCGAGTTGTGTGATTTGACTCAGGCGTTGAGCAGCGCGTCCAGTTGGCGCAGCTAAGGCGATAGATTTGCCCATTGCTTTCCACAGAGAGACTATGATCTGGGTGGTGAAAGTTTTACCGCAACCGGGGCCACCAGTAAGAATCATTACCCTTGAATATGCAGCCATTTCTACCGCTAGCCGTTGCTGTGGTGAAAGTTTGATTTTACGACTCTTGGTGAAGCGCTCAATCCAGGCGCGAACACGAGGCATATCTTGTGCAACTGGTTGGCAAAATCTAGATTGTATTAATTGAGCAAGGTTCTGTTCAGTGTGAAAGTACGTTGGTAGATAACATAGCAGCGTTTGGTCTTCGCTTTTCTCGCGGATTAAGTCATCCTTGAGTGCCATGTCTTTGATAATATCAGCAAGGGCATCTTCTTCAGGTGTGTGATCTGCTGTAGTCAGCAGTTTGATAACATTCTCAATGAGTTTTGGCTGGGGTAAATAGCAATGCCCATCGGCAGCAGCTTCGTTCAAAACATGAATTAAACCAGCACGGTAACGGAACTGACTATCAGGCGCAACTCCTAAATTAAAGGCAATTTTATCAGTTCTCAGAAAACCAATACCGTAGATGTCAGCAGCTAACTGGTAGGGATTGCTGGTGAGAGTAGCGAGTTCTTCATCCAAGTAATGCCTGTAAATTTTGACTGCATAAGTAGTAGAAACGCCATGACTGTGGAGAAATAGCATTAAATAGATGTAAGAAAATAAAATAAAAATAAGTTGATAGCTAAATAAAGATATTTTGAATTGAAGCAGAGACTTGATATTTGGGTTATGCCATCGGCGACGGCGACCCGGACGCGAACAATCCCACAAACTATCGAGTTTGCCCCAGTACCAGCGATGAATTGTGTCGCGTACAGTCTGTGGATGCCATTTTAAGTATTGTGCGATCTTTAGCACTGTCCATCCAGCGGCTGATAATCGTAGTACAGTGGCACGACTTTGAGTTCTTGGTGGTATACCTTTTGCTTGAGTGAGTGCTAGTAGGGCTTGATCTTCTATTGGTGACAGGTCAACTTTTAAAGGCGCTGGCATCTTGGTCAGGGGTAAAAATATTTACGACTAAAAGAGATTATCCCAACTTGATGTGCCATTTTACTTTATCGAATTCTATTTACGAACGCCAAGATGCTCCCTGATGGCTGAAGGGACTTTAGCTGATTGCGAGTTAGTTTATGATGTCGTAAATTACACAGTTAAAAATACAACTTTAACATCGAACCAAACCACCGTGCTATATCATGATACTTGTCTAGGTAAACAAATATGTTGTTGGTAGGTTTATTTAGCCTATTTACCTAGATGAGTATCATGCAGAAAGTTTTACTGCATAGCGATGCCTATAGTAATTATAATTGCGTAAAGCAAAGTGTTTTAGATTACAAAAAACACAGTAATACAGAGGGCATAAGGGAAGGCACAGACATCGTTTGGCATGGTGGTCTGCAAATTCCCGCTCCTTTTAATACCCTCGATCTTGGCTCATATAAAGGATTAGTTTTTGCCGACCAATGGTCGGCAAATTGCGATTTTCATAGAGCGATCAGCTACGCTCTTGCGGTTACGCCATCGCTTAATAAAAGCATGAAGTAATCAGTGACTGCAAAGTTTAAGTATAAAAAGCTATAAAGCCTTGAGAAATAACTGATGTGCGTGAGCAAAACTATTTACTGGCTGAACTAACTTAGAAACGGCGATCGCCACCGAAAAGAGCGAGTACGCCATCGCTGTTGACTGCGCTGCTCACATCAAAAATTTTGGGTTTCACTGTTCCTTCTGACCCCAAACCGATTTGGCTGTTGGGGTTGTTGTTAGACCAACTGGGGTTAAAGTTAACTTACCGCTTGCAGGGGACAAGAGGTCAACAAGTTAAATTATTTTCTTTATCTAAGAAAGAATTAGACTTGAATTGCGTTGGTTGGTTGTGCTGGAGATGGAGGAAGTCGCCGCAACGGAACTGCGATCCAAGGAAGCGACTGTGCCTGATGTTTACGATTGCGTCTTCTTCCATTCGTCTAATGTTAAGCAAGTTTTCCCAGTGGGTATTAATCCTGTGGTTGCTGACACACCGAAATTTTTCAGCGCATAATTTTCTACTTCTGCGTCCTTGAAGGCAAATTCTACTACTGTTTGCTTTTCCTGCTTTGACAGAGCTTCAATCTTCACGTTTGCTGCGGTAGGAACAGCATTCGTTTTATCTCTGGTGAAATTTTTTACATTATAAAATTGCTCTTGTTTTGGCTTACCTGAGTTCAAGCATCCTTTAGACTTGACAAACAATCCTGTAGCCCAATAGCTATTAACAAAGTGTTGCTTATTAACAAACTGCACCCCATTAGCTGCCCAAACATAAACGGGATCAACATATCCTTTAGTTTTGGGAATTTTAGTTTCGCTACATCTTACTCCATCCCGCAGACGACTTCTATAATCTCCGCATACCTTCCAAGTTATTCTATATAAGTTAGGTGTCTCTTCTACATATTGCCTTATTTGCTCCTGTACTTCCTTATCTTTTTGGCTTTGTTCATCAGTTACTTTTGCAGCATAAGCCTGTTTTAAGTCATTCTCTGCCTGAGCAACGTTGTCCGCATCAGAGTGGCAAGCTCCTAAGCAAAGTGCTACACCTATTGAAACAAGTGCTGTAAATATTTTTCTTTTACTCATAAATACTCCAACAAATGATTATGAAAATTGTAATAATTCAGCACCCAGAAGTCAGAAGCCAGAAGCCAGAATTTAAAAGCAATGAGCGTATAACTCTTCTATTGATTGAAAAGAATTTACTCTTCTTCTCCAACATTCTGGCTCCTGACTCCTGAATTCTGACTCTTGACTGAAAATTAATTCCCAATTTCCTTGCTTGACCATTTAATGAAATTCAAAATTTAAAATTCAAAATTCAAAATTCAAAATGAATAATAAGAATAATTTTGAATTAATTGGCTATTTCTTGCCCCCACTGATTTTTTGAATCAGTGGTCTACAAGACGCTCCTACACTGCTAATGCTACGCTATCAGTGGTGGGTTTCAAGCCCCTACTGATAGCGCCGGCGGCAAGCGAGCTTGCGAGCGTCTTGTAATTTTGAATTTTGAATTGTTTTGACCCAATATCTACTTCTAACAAATGCTGAAGTACAAGCTGCAAGTATTATACATATTTGTTATATACATGCAATCAAGTTTTAACAGTTTTTAGTTACGATGCAAAACATGGTGAGGTATCGAAGGGAAAGCTGAATTTATGGAGAGCGGGGATACTTAAACAAGTGGGAAGTCGGAAGTCGGAAGTACAGTTTTGTAACGGGGATTTTAATTAGGTAGGGGACTTAAACCCCCAAACTTTGTTAAAGCTAATTTAAATATTTCACATCATAAAGCTAGCCAATAGTCAATCCCCCCTATTTAACACTTACTGAAGAGATAGTACAGATATTTATACTAATAAATAAGTATAAATTTAAGTAAATCAAGCAAAAAGACTGATAATACAACAAAGAATTTCTATCTACGTACATTATTTATGTTAGTAATATTACTCCAGTACTACAGGTCTGTTTTTTTCAGTACCAGAGTACCTCGATTTTGGGATTGACTTATTCAAGAATGTGCCTATCCCTCAAGACATCGTTCAGGAGAACGAAAACAGATGCGTACTGACTACGAATACCCAGAAAGTTTTTCCGCTTCGTCAACAGCAACCCTCTCACCTTCTCCAAAGAATGACAGGGCGAAAAAAGGCACACTTACACTCATGGGTGTGACTGGTGTGTTGATGATAGCAGAGATGTCTGTCCACAATATATTGATGGGTGGATTTATGATTGCGTCTGCCGTGGTCATTGCCTTGCCGAAACAGTCACAAGCATTATTTACTAACTTCGATAAACTACAACGAAAGTATGGAGTTAATCTGTATGCAGTGTTATTTGCACTGTTAGCAGTAATTTGTCTAATTGATTTTGCGGCGGCTCCAGCTAATGCTCAGTTTTTCAATAATGCTCAAACTTGGATGTCCAACACTTTTGGTAATGCCGGCAATGGACAAACAGCAGCAGTTATCGCACTTTTTTTCAATGTATTGAGAGCTTTATTCCTATTATATGTTGGGATTAGTCTAGTTCAGATTATTCAATCTGCCCGGAACGATGAAGATTGGCAGACACTAGCAAGAACTCCATTAATCATAGTTATGGCAGTTTTTGTTGGAGATTTAATTACTGGTTTGATTGTTCAGGTTTAGTAAGAAAGCTTTTTAAGTTATCAGTTATTGATAAATACGTATTTGAATTAATAGCTGATAACTCGTGATTAAATTCAGTAAATATGTCAAATAAACATGATTTTCGGACAGTAAATCGGATTTTAGGAGAAAGACCAAGACTAGGGCCATTCCCTGCCGATCAAATATTTGCCTGGACATTAATAGCAGTAGTCAATGTATTTATCTTTAATTATCTACTGAAAACAAGTTGGTTAGGTACAGGATTAAGTATTGCTTGGGGATGGGCAACATGGTGGACAATTTCTACAAATAAAGACTTTTTCGGTAAATTCGTCAGCGTCCCTCGGATTAGTAGGGGATATATGAGATTTCAATCAATACAACAGAAGTCGGAAGAAAAATAAGTTCTAAGTTCTAGTTAAATTTCAGTGATTGGTAAAGTTATGCCAAAATTTTCTAAGAAAGTTAAAGATAAATTAGGTAAAGTCGCATTAGAAAACGAGCAGATTAGTGTTGCCAAAATGCTTACTCCCTTTGAAGATATTATCCATTTAGGGGGAATTTGTGACTTAAATTTAGGAGGTAGGCAGGGCGTAGGCGCATTAATTCTCAAAAAAGGCGAAAATATTCAAATCAAATTCTGCTTTGATTGTTTAGGGATTCATCCGAATTTACAATCATCGCAAATGCTGCCAATATTTGAGGGGATAGAAGGGGGGCTAAAAGAAATTCCCGAAGGTGAAAACTTAACAATACATTTAGGTTCTTTTACGTCTGATTATCACCGACAAGAAGAACTGTCCAAGCTAGAGAGTAATTGTCAGATTGACCAATTAAAATTGTTAATACGTAGTGAAAGATTAAGGACTAAAAAACTAACGGAAAGTGGAGCTAGGAAGAATAAGTTTTTGAGACTATGGTGTACTTACACTGTTATTGATGACGATGAACGGTCTAAGGATTTTATAGAATCTCTGATTAGAAAATTAGAAAAGGGCTGGTTTCGCTTTACAGGTGAAATTCACGCTCATAACAATACTAGAATTGAAAATATTCTGCAAAATTCATTTAACGATGGATTTTTACAGTGGTCAGCTATCCTGGGCAACAAGATGAAGTTGGGGATTAGGGTTTTAAGTGCTGAAGAAATTTGGTCAACAATTTGGCAACAGCTTAATTACTCTACTCCTCCGGCAATCCCTAATCCATTAAAAATTGACCCAATAGATGGACTAGTAGAAACTCAGACGAGCGATTTTCACATCCGCCACCAGATGTTAGAGAATGAGGAGTCTGTGCCATTTTTCGATAGAAAATGGGTAAAACTACAAAATAAATATATTGGGGCGCTCAACTTCAGCCAAAAGCCAGGGGGGTGGTATGACGAGCAAGCTCAATTGCGATATCTGTGGGAGTTAATTTCTAGAGATAGTATTTATGATACCGAGGTTATTTGTCAGGTAACAAAGGCAAATCAAACTATCTCTAAAACAAATCTTCAACGCATTACCAAGCAATCAATTACCAGCACTTCTTTATCTACAGATAAAGGAAATATTGATGTCAAATCAGGCATGAATATTGAAGAAGCGGTAGAGGCGCAGAAGACAATATATAAAGGTAGTGTAGTAGTGCATACCGCAGTTGCTTTTCTTGTCCACCGCCCAACCCCACGGGAATTAGACGAAGCTTGCCGATATCTTGCCAGCTATTTCTTGCGTCCGGCAGTAGTAGACCGGGAGATTGAATACGCCTGGAAGCTATGGTTGCAGTGTTGCCCATTTGTTTGGGAGCCGTTGTTAACCAAGCCTTTTAACCGCCGACTGCCATATTTTAGTTCGGAAGCACCAGGGCTGATGCCATTGATTAGGACTGCCACAGGCGATCGCACTGGCTTTGAGTTAATTGCAGAAGAAGGCGGCACACCAGTACATTTAGACTTGTACCAAAACCACAAGAATTTGGCAGTCTTCGGCGCAACTCGTTCAGGTAAATCAGTGCTGGTGGCAGGTATTCTTACCCCGGCACTTGCACAAGATATTCCGGTAGTGGCACTAGACTATCCCAAACCAGATGGTACTTCTACATTCACCGACTACACAAATCTGCTGGGTGAAGATGGCGCATACTTTGACATCTCCAAAGAATCAAACAATCTTTTTGAACTACCTGATTTGCGCTCTTTGGATGCAGAACTGAGAAATGAGCGATTGAACGATTTTAAGGAATTTCTCAAATCAGTGCTGATGACAATGGTGATGGGGACGAGCATGATTGGTGTCAGCCCAACGATTACCACTAATATTGAGTCAATCATTGCTTTAGCTTTAAAAACATTTTTTAATGATGATGAAATTAAATCACGCTACAAGTCAGCAATACAAAATGGATTTGGGACTCAATATTGGAACGAGACTCCGACACTCAAAGATTTTTATAATTTTTGTTCTCCAGCTTTCATACAATTAGATTCTATTGCTAGTAAGAGTCAAGAGATTTCCGAAGCCTTACAGCAAATCAGGCTGAGAATAAATTATTGGTTGAGTACCAGGGTCGGGCAATCCATCTCACGCCCATCTAGTTTTAGAACTAATGCCAAATTGCTAGTATTCGCTTTACGTAATTTATCGAGTGAAGCTGATGCTGCCATACTCGCTCTTAGTGCATACTCTGCTGCATTACGTCGCGCATTATCATCAAAAGCTTCGATCTTCTTCCTTGATGAAGCACCAATTTTATTCCAATTTGATGCGATAGCGGAGTTAATTGGGCGATTGTGTGCCAATGGTGCTAAGTCTGGTATCCGCGTTATTATTTCTGCCCAAGAACCAGAGACCATATATCAGAGTGCATCTGCACAAAAGATATTTGCCAATATCACTACACGTTTAGTAGGCAGGATTCAATCATCAGCCGTTGACCCTTTTATCGTTCGCTTTAAATATCCTACCGAGATCATCAGGGTCAATAGTACAGAAGCTTTTTATCCAAAAAAGGAGGGGATTTACTCTCAGTGGTTGCTTGATGATAACGGCAAGCTAACTTTCTGTCGCTATTATCCTGCCTACTGTTTATTAGCCTCAGTTGCTAATAATCCCAACGAGCAGGAATTACGCAGTTTGTTTCTTAAACACTATCACAATAATCCTATGCTTGGGTTAGTCAAATTTAGTGAGGATTATATCAGAATGATTCGGACAGAAGAGTTATCAGACTTGGCTAAAACATTGCTCTCAAATTTACATTTAAAGCAGGTGGCGTAAGATGAAACCAATCATGAATAAATTGACTCTTGGTGCGATAGCTTCTGCGACTTTGGTCAGCTTATTTATTGCTGCACCTAGCTATGGCATCAGCATCAACGATTTTTTTAGTTCTATCGTATCGGATCTTCAAGGAGAAGTTTCGGAAATTCAAACCTGGGCATCCGATGAAATTAACAGTGCTTGGGCTGACCTGACAGAAAACGCTAATGCGGCAATTGATAATTCTATCGGTCAATTGGGTGCGCCCGACCCGATTGCTTCGGCCGAACAATTGAAAAATACGCTCAAAGATGATTATTCTTATCCTGTCGCCCAAGAAAAAGCACAGAAGTTGGAACGTGACCTAGCTTTGGCTTCTGTCGCTAGCGTCGTCAGCCAAAAGGGGCAACAAAAAACTCAAGCCAAGATTGATACTACTGCACAAATCGTTAAGCTTGCAAAAGATATTTCTGATGAAGCTCAGAACATGGATGCCTCTCAAAACGTTCTCAAGGCGATCGCCGCTCAGAACGGCTTAATTGTGTCGATGTTAGCAGAACAACGTACTGATTCGCTATTAGCCCGACAGGACAATGCTTACTCTAATCTGATGCTGACGCAAGTGGCAGATCATCTTGACTCCCAACGGAAAAAGGAGAACTCCGAAGAAGATGGCAGATTATCTCTAGTACATGAAGTCGTACTTAATGCACGGCTAGATCCTACTTCTGCTGACTGATTAAAAGGATATATAAACACAGTAAGAGGTAAAGTTACAAGAGCTTTTTCCTCCTATACAAACAATCAACTAGCGTTCAAATATCTGACAAAATTACGTATTGAGCAAGGATTCAAATTATGTTTTTACTAGCCAAACTAGATGGTGGTGATTTAGCTGATTTAGCAAAAGAAAATGCAGCTTCAATAGCGCAAGGATTTGATGAGCTTTGGAACGAAACTATTACAGGTGGTGTTTATTCAGCAATTTGTATAGTCGGAGCTTTATTTGCTGTAGCAACACTAACTTTCTTTGTTGTTGAATGGACAAAAAAAATGATGGCGGGAGAAGAACAAAGAGCTTATACAGACTTTATTTGGCCGTTAATAGTAGTTCTTTTGCTCAGTAATAAGGGGGATGTACTAGGAAAGTCAACTTTGGGGATTAGAAACTATATTAATAATGTAAATAATATAGTTCTTAGCGAAGCGGCGGTAGGAATTGATCTCAAGCAAGCGTATGAAAGTGCATTGGGAACTGAAGCAGCACGTAGCGCTATTGGTATTGCTGTAAATAAATGTAGAAATTCATCTTTAAGTCAACAAGAACAAATCAACTGTTTGGAGCAAGCTAAAGAAGATTTAACCAAAAAATATCCAGATAAATTTAACAAAAATAATGGAGTTTTTTCTTGGTTTATAGATGCAATTGATGGCGCTATCGATGCTTTTAATGATGTGAAAGATGGCCAAGCAAATGGAATGGATTTAATTTTATCTCCCCTTAATGCTTTTGTTGGGTCTGCTGTTACTGACATAGTTACGATAATTTTAGTCGGGATGAATGGGGCTTATCAATGGGGAATTGAACTGACTATGCTCGTAACAGCACTGCTGGGGCCTATAGCTGTTGGTGGTTCTCTGCTACCTTACGGAGCTAAATCAATCTACAGTTGGTTAGTAGGATACTTCAGTGTAGGTTTTGGAAAACTCTGCTTCAATATCATTGTTGGCTTCGCCGGGCAATTAGTTGCTGATTCTAAATCTTATCAGCCAATGTTCTTCCTATTTACAATTGGTATAATTGCACCATTCTTAGCTACAGGTTTAGCGGCTGGTGGTGGCATTTCTGTTTTACTTCAAATTAATAAAGCTGCTGAAACTTACAGTGGGATTGCCATTGAGGTTGCTAAAGGTGTTGCTACTAAAGGTGGTAGTTTAGTCGGGAAATTAGCTAAATAAAACGTAAGAATTCAGCACTCAGGATTCAGAAGCCAGAAATTAAAAGCAATGAGTGCATAAATCTTCTATTGATTGAAAAGAATTCACTCTTCTTCTCTAATATTCTGACCGGAGGCGGAGCGTCTCCGGCTCCGCTCCTGGATTCTGACTCCTGAATTCTGACAATAAAACCTATGCTGAATCAAAAAAGTAAAACTCAACCCAGAGAACCATTACAACTACTTAGTTACAACAAATACGTGACAACACGAGTTGGAATAATCTCTTTAGTTGGGTTTTCAATGGCGGGATTTTCCCTCTTATTACAATTTCTCAATTATGGGGCAATCAGCATACTAAATCAAAAGCAATTAGCCCTGGTACAACTATCATCAGGTGAGACGATTTCCGCTAGGGCAGTAGACCCTGGGCAACGCTCTGATGAAGTGATTAGAAAGTTTATTTCTGATACCTTCATTAAGATGTTTAATTGGGATGGGATAGTACAAGTTTTCAATGAAAAAGGCGAACCTATTACTAAACAAGATACTGGGGTAGAAGTAGGCAAGATTAATAATAAATCTAATAGTCGAGTCACAAGTAAAGCTTATGATGCTGCCTTTGCTTTGAGTGAAAATGGAGGATTTAGAGCCGCATTTCTGAAAAAATTAGCCTCAATTACTCCGACGAGCATATTTAATGGTGATACGCAAGTATCTTTAATCCCTAGATTTATTTCACAGCCACGGCAACTCAGGGATGGAAAATGGGAAATAGATTTTATTGGGACGCTGGTAACTTTTGAACGTAGTGATAATTCCGGCAAAGGGATTACTTTTAATAAAACCATTACACTTTCATCAATTTCTAATCCAGAGTATATCCCAGCTAACACTAGCGAATTAGCTAAGAAAATCTACGCCACCCGGAGAGCCGGATTAGAAATTACCGAAATTGTCGATTTAGATTTGGGCAAAAGGAAATGAGTGAAGAGAATAATAAAAATGGGTCTGTATCGACTTTAGAGGATTTGCTGAATCTAGATGATGCTAATAAAACTAATGGTAAAAAAGCACCAGAACCGGAAAGTTTATTAGTAGCGACTAAGCACACAATTGTCACTTCTCCTTGGTCAAGACTAGCAATAATTGCTGTCCCTTTTGGAGTTGGATTTTTAGCGATATTTTTGATGCTCAATGGTGTTTTCAATCCCGCACCAGCACCAAAGATTGCTCTGAAAACGCAGGAAATACCGACCACTGAACAAGCCCAAGAAAGTGATGAGGGAGACGGTGATGCGCGTGCAAAACTCGCTCTGTCGGATCAAGAAGATGAGTTAGGTCGCATTAACAAAAATAAATTTGACCAACCAGCGCCAGTACCAGTTTCTCAAACTAAAAAGGTCGTGCCATCTAGCCCACCATCTCCACAACCTGCGCCACGTTCTGTTCAAAATACACAACCACGTCGCGTAACTCAGACTGCACCACAGCCGATTAGAACCTACACTCCGCCACCAACACACACGAGTTTTTCTCCAAGACCATCTATATCTGCACGGACACTCACGCCCCTAGATCCCCTTGAGCAATTGAACAAACTCCGCAGCATCGGTTCTTATGGCAAAATCGCCTACACCGAAACTAGCACCAGTAAACAATCTTCATTAGATCCATATCTTGCTCAAGCTCAAGCAATTCAAAATCAACCGAATGAACAAACAGATACAAACAATTTTGACCAAACCACGCCGCAAAACTTAAGCGAGTCGATTGAAAAGATCCGCCCCAGGTGGCAAGCAACTTCTAAAGTTAACAAGATTACTTTAGCTAACAATTATTTACCTCAAGAAAGCCAAATTCTCCAAGGTAAGCAAACTCGTTATTTGACAGTTGGCACTTTTGCTAGTGGTGTCCTTGTTACATCTTTAATTCAAGCCACAGTTAATAATTCAGGGCAGACACAGACACAGACACAAACGCTAACCTCTAATAACACTAGGTCTGTTGCTCGACTGCAAGAGGATTTACGCGATAACTATGGGCAAGTGGCAATTCCTTCGGGAACAATGTTTGCAGTCGAGTTAGCTTCGGTTGATGGCGGCAGTTACGCTGTTGCTTATGTCAGAGCGATCATCAAAGACAATACAGAATATCCGATTTCTGCGGGTGCGATTTCCGTGACAGGAGTTGGTGGTAGACCCCTAATAGCTCGGAGATTTCAAGACAGGGGTGGCGAGATTGCACGAAATGACTTGTTTGGCGGTGCTGTGTCTGCATTGGGGAAGGTTGGGGAGATTATGAACCAACCGGATAGTGAAGAAGAAATTCTTGATGAATCCACAGGCAGGATTCGCACACGTAGTAGTGGCAATCAGCGCAATATTACTGGTGCGTTAATGTCAGGTTTTTTTGGTCAAGTTAGTCAAAATCTTAGTCAACGCAATCAACGTGCTACTAAAGAAATTACTTCTCGCCCTAATACTTGGTTTATTCCACAGGGAACCAAAGTTACCTTTAATGTAAATCGTTCTTTAGAGTTGCCATGAAAAGCATAATTAGCACGGTTACAAGCGGCACTCTAGCGTTAGCGATTGCCCTGACTCCAATATCCACAATTGCCGCCCCAGTTGTTCGCACTATCTTTCAATCAATGGCTAGTGGAGAGCAGGCCAAACTACAAACTATCAACGTCTGGAATGGTCACGGGGTAGCAATTTCTTTCTATGAAATTGGCGAGACAATTAAAAAAGTTTGGTTAGATGACCCATCGCAAATCCTGCTTGACACAGATGGTTGCTTAGAGGGACTGGATCAGAATTGCTCTAAAGGAGGCGCTGGGCTGATTCATCTGCGACGGATCAAGAAAGTAAACATTCCCGGAATACCGCAAACATCTACCACTTTGTTAACAGTAATTACGCAGTCATCCTCTGGTGAGCGTAAAGCTTACAGCTTTCGGTTAGCAACAAGCAATGGCACTCCTAAATATAGTCAGGTGGCGATCAAGGCTGATGTGGCACGAGAACAAACAACCCCAAAACCTCAATTGCAATCATTAGTTAAAACACAGCAAACAATTAACCAAATTCGAGGCGGTATTGTTGTCGCTATTAAAAGTGGATGGATTCTTCAGCAAGATGAACTACACCAGCGCTTGCAAAAGTTAATTGGTTATTTACAAGCAGGTGATGACATTTCTACTGCTACTAATAAGGCTTCTGTCTCTGAAGACTTAGTTAACAAATTAATTGCTTTGAATAATAATTCTGATAACTTAAGACAAGGTAATAGTTTATGAAATCATCTTTTCGCCTCAATGATAACGCCTTACGTTACCTAATCTTTTTTAGTTTAGTAGGTAGCTTATTGATTCATAGTTTCATAAGATATGAGCTATTGAACTCTTTTGTAGGCTTTTTGCTGCCCAAGGCTTCAGCACAAGTACCCATTGTAAATTCTCCTAATGGGTTTACTCCTGATTGGTCGCGCTTTCGTTTTAGCGACATGATTATTTCTGTAAGTAGCAGTGTTACCTACCCAGGCACAAAAGGTACAGAAAGCAGAACTTGGACGGCAGGACAAAGCATTAGCGAGTTTATGGAACTGGGAGATTTTGAAACACCTCAATTAGCAATAGAAAATTTAAATCTCTCAATCATAGCTTCAGCACAAGGAATCAATTTAAGTGGGTTAACATTAGATGATTTTCAATTAACCCAATGGCAAACTTTACCATCTTTAACCGAAGCGATTCCTGGCTTAGGTAATAGAAATGTTACAAGTGTTAAACCTGTGAGCGATTTTTTGAGAAGATTTGGAATTACTGGGGGCACAATCGGTAACGCCAGCCGAAATTCTCGTTTACGTGACGTTCCATTAGGAAGAGTAATAAATTTAAAAAATTACTCACTAACATCTATTTTCGACATTGAAAACACATCTATTAATAGATTTGGAAATTGGCAAGACTCCAAAATTAATGGAGTACCTGGACTATCAACTTTGACATGGGATAATTTGCCAGGACTACGAACACTTGACCTTTCATTTGTTGCCAAAGTTGATCTGCCATTGGGAGATATTGAAGCTAACCGCACACGCTCCATATCTGGTAGCTACCAAGATGGCTTTAATGTTCCCTGTCTACAAAATAATTGCGCTCATACGGAAATGTCAGGCATTGGTAAGACTACTGGAACACAGTGGATATCTGGGAAATCCCAAAAGGTTAATGGTGGATTTGGCATTTTAAAAGCTCTCAATGGTGGTAAAGAGCCTACTGGTCGAAACCCCTTTGGCTCCAGCTTTAAGCAAGTAGTTTGGAATATTGATGAAGGCAGTGGTTCTGTCGAGACTACTATGTTTTTCCGTATCTGCAAAACCATCCCCTTCATTGGTCGCACTTGCAGCCCCTACTTCATAGGGCCTGTACCTTTTATTGCCTACCAGGAGAAAGACCCTATCGTTCTTGGTCAACCTAATTCTTTACCTTAAAATGAGCAAATCTTTCAAAATAAATAGCGCTAATCCTCAAGGATTTCGATTTGAGCGATTACAAAATCATAATGACGCAATTGGCAAGTACACTCACTCTCTTTTCACCCCCAATGGACTAACAGTTTTGTCCTTACTTGGTGCTTATATTTTGATGAGGGTATTTTTTGGCGATGGTAACAAAAAGAAAATCGCTACCTCTTATTGGGGTGGTGGTAAAGAAACTGCTACTGCTCAGAAAAAAGCCATCTTGCAAATCGTCAATCCCCAATGTGATAGTGCGGCACTTTACATTGGTAAGCATCAGGGAAAAGGTGGTGGCGCTACTTTCTATATACCTGACGTGCAACGAGGTACAGCCGTCATCGGCGCTCCCGGTAGTGGAAAAACATTCAGCGCCATCAACCCGATGATTTACTCGGCAATTGATCAGGAATTTCCATGTATAGTTTATGACTTCAAATACCCATCTCAAGCGAAAGTTGCTGCTTATGCTAAATATAAGGGCTATGATGTTCACATCTTTGCACCGGGATTTCCTGAATCTGAAGTCTGCAATCCTCTAGATTTTCTCCGGGATAGTAGTGATGCCGAATCGTCCCGACAAATTTCTACTGTTATCAATAAGAATTTCCGACTTCTGGGCAATTCAACTGAAGACGGTTTCTTCGGCCCATCTGGTGATCAGTTGACTCAGGCAATTCTGATGTTAGCTAAAGAATTCGGTCAATTCGCAGATGTTATGACTTGCGCCGCGATACTTTCTAGCGAACAAATGGTCAAACGCCTCATGGCTGCTTCTCTCAATCCTTGGGTAAAAATTGCTTTTGGGCAACTGTTCAGCTCTGCTGCATCTGAAAAAACTGTTGCAGGCATTGTTGCTACCGCCAGTATCATGTTCACTCGCTTTATGGCGAAAAACACACTAGGCTGCTTCATTGGAAAGACGACTTTACCTTTAGAAATTAAAGGTAAGCAAATGATTATCTTTGGGTTGGACAGAGAACGCCGAGATGCAGTAGGGCCTCTCATGACCAGCATTTTACACATGACCATCGCCCGAAATATTGCTTCTCGCCGGAAAGATCCACTGATCGTTGCACTGGATGAATTACCGTCTATTTATCTGCCTGATTTATATAGATGGCTGAATGAATCTCGTTCTGAGGGCTTCTGCGGTATTATCGGCTTCCAAAATATGGGGCAGCTTGAGAAGAACTACGGTAAGGATATTGCTAAAGCTATCCTTGGTGCTTGCAGCACTAAATTCATTTTTAATCCTGGTGAGAACGAGTCGGCGCAATTGTTTTCCAGCTTCTTAGGTGATGAAGAGATTAAGTACAAGCAAAAAAGCCGTTCTACTGGTAGTAAAAATAATAGCACTAGTATTAGTGACCAAGAAAAAACTAGAAAGCTTTTTGAATCGGCTCAGTTTCTCAAACTAATTGCTGGTAAATGTGTTTTTATTAATCCGGCTTATGCCAATAAAAAGGAGGGGTCTGTTCCTTTACTCAAAACCATCAAAATTAATGAGTCACTCAAAAATATTGATAAATACAATCAACTTAAATGGGCAAGGATTGTCAGTTTATTAGCTAGAAAGAGTACACAGAAGTTTCCCTCTGGGCAAGATTTAGCTTTGCGAGTTAGGCAAGTTGATTCACGCTTCCCCATTCCCCAAAACTCTCAAGTTTCTAATCCTAATCTAACATCACAAGATGTTGACACTATGGTTTTCTAATATCGGGTTTTTATATCAAGCACATAATGAGATAACAATTATGAAAATAATGATTGAAGAACTGAAGATTGATAATTTTGGCTTCATTGAAACTTTATCCCAACAGTATATTCTCGCCAATGGTAGTTTTATTGATATTAATCATCCCCTGCCTCAGATTATTGATGACTTTAATACCTTATCTGGTACTAGACCAAAGCTGAGAAATTTAGGCATATATAATCTCATCAGTTTAAAAAACATTTATATTCAACTAAACCAAGAAGCTTGCCTGAAAATTGTTGACCAATATATTCACGGTATCGGCTGGCATGATTTGCAGTATATCTGTTTTTTAGATATTCAATCTAGCAATATTTATATTCATATTATTTTTAATCGCGTTACACCCCAAGGTAAGCTCATCGATATCAAATGCTTGGGGGCTAACTGGCAACAATATGAGGTTCTGCGCCAATCTTGTTCTCTGGTCATCGACAACCCCGTTCATAACAAATATTTGCAAAGACGATTCTGCAACTGTTGTGGTTAAACAAGAATGTAAGAGGGGAAGCTCTTGAGGCTCTTGAAGCAGGGGGCAAGGGGGGCAGGGGAGCAGGGGAGCAGGGGAGCAGGGGGAGAAAGAGATTGTTTAATAAATAGAAGATACAAGGAAAGAAATGAATAAACAGGCTATTAAAGATCATAAGGATTTAGAAGTTTATAAAATGGCATTTGATACAGCTATGCGGATTTTTGAACTTTCTAAAAGTTTCCCGATAGAAGAAAGATATTTATTAACAGATCAAATTCGTAGATCATCCCGTTCTGTATGTGCAAATTTTGCAGAGGCATGGAGAAAACGGCGATACCAAGCAGCATTTGTAGCTAAATTAAATAACTGTGTTCGCGGAGCGTGTCGCAGACAAGCAGAGTCAGCAGAAACTCAAACTTGGATTGAGTTTGCTGTTAAATGCAACTATCTTAATGTTGAATCTGGCAGAGAATTGTATGGAGCCTATAATCGCATTCTTGGTGGTTTAGTCAACATGATTAATAATCCATCACCTTGGCTAATAAAACATTAGCTCCCCCTGCCCCCCTGCCCCCTGCTCCTCCTCTCCCCCTGCTCCTCCTCTCCCCCTGCTCCCCCTGTCCCCTGTACTCACAAGAGGCAATCCTTACACCCTAATAAATATGTTTGACGAAAGGCATTTACAACTAAGTTCTGCTTATGCTCATAGCAGTGAGTATTTTATCCGTAATGTGATTTATCCTCTAGCTAAATATATTGATGAATATATTAAGCAGAAAGTTGAAGCTTCTATTAATAAAAGGCTGTATTGGGAGCAGGGGAAACAGACTTATGCCATGAGTCGGGATGAAAACGGTGGGTGGAAGTGGGAGAAATATGACCCCAAGGCTAATCAGTTTGTGTCTCCACCGGTAAGCGTTCAGAAGCAAGCAGCTTCTTCGCTTGCAGAAGCTGTATCTCAGTATGCAAGAATTCCTCGCTCTGAGATAGTGGTAGAAGACACTACACAATATACCGAAGATTCTATTACTCAACCGATAAAAGCTCAAACAGAGAAAATAAATTATTTTGCCAAATCTTTAGGTCTAAAAATTAAAGCTGACCATCAAACCTTTGTTGCTAATGTCAAAAGTAATGGCAAAATCGGTTTCTCACTAATTGATGATAAAATTAATAAAATAATTCCTGACAACAGATTTGCCGTCGAAATTCAAGCAGATGTCAATAAATACTTAGCCGAGTCTTTTACAGCATTAAATATTAATATAAAGGCGCTTAATAGAATTGAGGAAAACTTTGTTTATCAGCTAGATAAAGAGATTAATAATTATTTAAAAGATTGTTTGACTAGCTTTTTGTCTCCTATTGAGGCAAGTAATGTGAAAAAAGACAATCAAAATAACCAATTAAATTCACAAGCTCAAGATATTCCCTCAGCCCCCGCACACATAGATACGCAGCACTGGCAAGAACTAGTAGGAAAAAGTGGGATCGCCCCTGGCATTGCCGAGATGAACTTTAAAAGTTTGCACATTGACCCGATAGAACAGGAGCATCTTGCATGGGAACATCTGTTGTACAGCAACAATATCAAACGCCTCAATACAGGGCAATTATCTAAGGGGTGGCGTGACGCATATTCTCATATCGAAGCTGGTGGTTGGTGGTGTAAGTCTGGTGTAGACCCCGCCCAATTCGAGCAGTTAGCACCAGCAACACAATCAAGTTGGAAAGCCTGGGGGTGCTATAAGCCCAATCAACCGCGACCAAAAACGGAGAATAAAGATGGTAAATCTGTAGTGATTCCAGGGAAATTTACCAAATATGAACATCCACCAGGAGTTGAAAAAAGTATCTTTCTACTTGATGTCCCAGACGATATTGCACAAGGTATTTACCAAAAAGCGCAAGTTAATCCCACCGATAGCGATCGCAAAAGTAGCTTTTGGTACTGTGTTTGGAAGCACAATATCCCAGTCAGCATTACTGAGGGAGCCAAAAAAGCAGCTAGTCTGTTAAGCCAAGGTGATGCAGCAATTGGATTAGCAGGAATTAACGGCGGCTACTATAAAACTAAGAAGCTTGAAAATCCTGTTGAGAATAAAATTAATACAAAGGAAAGTGAGCAGGGTGCAACACTTGCTGCCATAGAGTCAGATGAAACTAAGGCTATTGATGACAACGAAATTGAAGTACTGGAAAATCAAGCACCCGACGACGAAATTGACAACAAGAGTGCAAAAAGTAATGCTACTCACTTTTTGCATCCTGAGTTAGCAGTTTTTGCTACTACAGGGCGAGAGTTCAAAATCTGCTTTGATTTTGATAGCAGCATCAAAACCAAGAACAATGTTGATGCTGCCACTTTGCGTACTGGACAATTGCTAGAGGAGGCGGGTTGCAAAGTGAGTGTGATTTCCCTACCTGGGCCAGATAAAGGTGTGGATGATTATATCGTCGCTCAAGGGAGTGAAGCTTTTGCCCTGTTACAGTCCCAAGCTTTACCCTTAGAACAATGGGATGATTTGCGCCATCTGGAATCACGCTCAACTATCAAGCTCAAAGATGGTACAACCAAGAAAGTTGGCGACAAAAATCAGGCTGCTGCAATTGCACAAGAGATTGTCTCACCAGACAACGAATCTCAGCAAGAGAATTTAATTGCTCAAACACCTTCCTCATCTGTTAATCAACCAGCACAAGAAAACAAATCTCCTGATGAAAGTTCCAAAGCGCTTGCATCCGAGCTAAATATTTCGCTATGTAATCTCCAGGTTAAGACTTCTTCATCATCTGCTAAATCTAGTCAACTACAACAGCAACCTTCATCAGCAAATCAAAGAACTTCATTCGCATCTAACGCAAGACAACAACACAACGATACTGTTGCCCCAGTATCGACCGACAACAAGCAATCTCCGCCATTAGATACCACAACCCAGAATCAATCAGCCTCTCAAAATCAACAACCAACCAACACAACCACCCAGTTATCAACACAGCAAACAGAAATTAATGCTGGTTCATCTAGCTGGTTTCCTTGGAAGAGGAAGAAACCAATAAATGAAACTCCTCCCCTAAAACCAATTCCGAATTGGGCTAAGACGCAGGATGTTACCCTTTACCAACGCAACTACCGACGACGACAACTTGAGGATACAGAAAATCAAGCGATGGCACAGGCGGCTGTTGCCTTAGTCAAAAAATATGGTGTGGAAACTAAAGACAATCAGCTAACTTACCAAGCCGATGCTTTCATTATTAACAAAAAAGGCGAAGATTACACTATTTACCGTCGCCACGATAATAAGCCGTTGATGACCTTCATGGCAGATCGTTGGAGCCAGGTGCGACGGGTGAATCTGGCTCAAGATTTTAATACCAAAAATTATCCGATTAATATCCTGCCTGTTGAGAGGCAAGAATTTTTGTTGATCGCAGATTATCTCAAATCTGGTAAACAATTACCTTCAGTCGATGATGACCCACGTAAAATTGCTTCTGTCTTGAGTTCGGTTTCACCTAGTGGCACACACAATATTTTAGAAAGTTTCAAACAACCTCAAGTGTTACAAGTGATGATGGGTGCTATCCGAAACTTCGAGAAAGATGACTTAACCTTGGATAATTACCGCATTCTCTTCCAGCAAGGAGCGGGTGGCAAATCTACACTACAGCTATTCAAAACTGAACTTGGGGGTCTGCAAAGGGAAGCCGTAAGATTTGAATTTGAGCGTACTGAAACTGGGATGACTCACCAAGTCAAAGCTTTGGCTATCACTGAAGCTGATTTGGAAAAGTTGGGTTTGCTGTCCCAAAAACTACATATTAATTACAAAACATTATTTGGCAACCCGACAGACACCCGTAATATCGACTTGCCCGTTCATCCCGAAATTACCCGTAATTTAGACGAGGAGCAGTCACACCAATCTACTCAATCTACGCCCAACGTAACAGATCGCAAGACACAATCAAACCCACAAGAAGCAAGTTTTAATTTTCCAAAACAACAGAACGCTGTATCACACTCAACTACACCAACACCTAACAGCACAACACCATCACAACCAAATTTTTCTTCTAACTTAGATAAAGTTTTACTACCACTACATCCAGTTTTGAAACAGTATTGGGAGCAGTTAGAAAAAGATGGTTCAAGTCATGAGACTGTAGTGCAAGGACATTTAGAATTTCAATCTAAAATTCAGCAAACTGGAAAGTTAACTGTTGGTGAACAGCGTGAACTTTACCAGCAAATTCAAAACCAAGCCTGGAGTGAGATAAATCACTTTCGGCGTACTGATATTGTGCTTCCACCATTAGCCCACATTGTTAATGATTTGCGATCGCAGGCTTTTCAAGAACCACAGCCACAGTTTTCTTCTGAAGAGAAGCGTGATACACTCGTGCCTCTTCACCCTGACATCGCCTCTCATTGGCACGGTTTAGAAACTAATAAAACTTGGTCTAGTGTTGCCAATCAGTACAACAACCCTTTGCGGGAAAAACTTTCAAAAACTGGCAAGCTGACTATTGGGGAGCAACGTGAACTTTACCAGAAAATTTTCCTTCAAAGTCAATTCGAGCAGCAGAACATTGGGCAAACGAATATCTCACTTCCTCCTTTGAATGATGTGATTCAGGATTTGCTCAATACTCGTAGCCAGGTTATTAACAATACCTATACCCCCAAGGTTGAAGTACATTCCCAAAAATCTCGCACTCCACAACAACCTACTACCACTAATTCACAAGAATTAGAATTGTAATCAACAGTTGTCAATTACACTTATGCAATCTAGCTCAGTGGCCCAAACCATCACTACCATCAACCGCAACAGTGGCTTTTCTGACAACCAAATGGCTTACAGACTGGCGCTGATGATGGAGAAATACCCACTTTCACAATCAATACACTCAACCCCCGCACTAGACCCCATACAGCGCGAGAATATTATTGGTGAGGTGAGAAATACTCTATCTCTTACGCAAAATGCTGAAAGTACTGAAGATTACAGGCAATCCCTTAAGGAAAAATACCGCCAAGAGTACGCCCAAAAATTTGGTTTAAACAAATCCGAGGAAACACCTGATATAGATAACTCAACAAGAGTTGAAGATTTGATCAATGAAAAGAAAAAGACATTCTTGCAGCAGATATTAGAAACTAAAGGGCGCAAACTACCTTTTGTTGACAGCCAACAGTCAAAATCGGTTGAGAGTGATTTTGATCAGGTTGCTAAAAAGTCTCTCATTCCTGCACTAATGAATATTATCGTTACAAAGGGACAAGATACTATTGGCGGTCGGGTCTATGAAGGTATGGCTTATCAATTAAATTTGTTGATGAGAGAAGGTATGCAGCGTCTGACTGTTTGGCGCAAAAGTGATAATCAATCGGCTTTTAGTGCTTATAAAGTAGATACTAAGGAAGAATACAAGGTAATACACAATCACCTTTCACCACAAGAAACACAAAAGCTGATCAACTTTGATATAAGAGTGCAACAGCAACAGCTACCGTCACAGCAACAACAAAACGAGCCATCTCCTGACGGCCCAGAGTTAGACTAACTAAAATACCCGACAAACAACCCAAGAATGTACGCACTTACTAAGACATATCGCTTCATCACCCGCTCAAATTGTGACCAGGGTGAGATGATGACAGCTAATACTATGTAAAATAATGCTTGTAGAAAATCGTTGTGCCCCAGTTTGATGATTGCCGCTATCATCAAAGCCGCAAAAATTAGAAATTCCACTCCTGTTTCAATCCTGTCCCAAAGTTTCACATCAGATAGATAGCGCATCTTGTAACCTCTGCGATTTGGGCAACATCCTACCATCAAGCCCATAAATCCCGTCATCTTTGTAAGGAAATATAATGGTGAATTTGGTTCCTTGTTTGGCTACCGAGTTTACGCTTATCTTCAAACCATGAGCATGAGCCACACATAAGGCGATGTACAGTCCTAGTCCCATGCCTGATTGATGTAATAAATTGCTATTTGGCGCTCGCCATAATGGGATAAATATATTTGATAGTTGTTCTGCGGCAATTCCACAGCCGGTATCTTCAATCTCGATCGCTAAATCATCTTCTTGATTGAGCAGCCTTAAAAAGATATCTCCGGCAAGAGTGTACTTAATAGCATTTGTCACAAGATTACACAGCATTCTGTCAATACTTATGCTGTCACCCTGTACTTGCGTTCCATGCTTGTACGATGATTGAGTTTCGTAGTGGAGATTCAAGGAATGATACTGCGCTATTGGCTTGAATAGAGAATAAGTTGTTTGTAAAAAACTCAACATATCAAACTGAGCTACTGTTACTGGTTTAGCTTCTTGAGAGACTCTGTTAGCTTCAACCAAGCTCATACCCCGATCATTAGTATCTCGTAGGGCTATCAGAAATGGTCTGATTTCTTCTAAAGAGTATCCATAAGCGCCATCAATTAACTGATTTACAATCAACGATGCCCCTTTAAAAGAATTTGACACATCATGGAGTAAGGCTGATAAATCCAACTGTTTGCTTAAAACTTCCTGTTGCATAACTATGTTTCCAACGACAGATGGTTATTTTGGCTACTTTTATAAATAAATACTAATTATGTCTATAAGATTTGAG
Source organism: Nostoc punctiforme PCC 73102 (assembly GCF_000020025.1). Lineage (GTDB taxonomy): Bacteria > Cyanobacteriota > Cyanobacteriia > Cyanobacteriales > Nostocaceae > Nostoc > Nostoc punctiforme. Next base: position 220,336 of record NC_010632.1, read on the forward strand.
AATGTTTTTATTTTAGTTCTAAAAAAAAATTATTCAATCAAGCTTTAGTAGTAAACTTTCTTCCATTTATCTGGAAAGAGTTCTTCTTGCTTATATTTTATATTACAGACACAAAAAGTAAAAGGCTTAACACCAACAACTATGTTATAAATATTGAGTCATCTTATAATCGAAGTGATCTATGATTCGATTAACGCTCATTGAGGATGAAGAACTCATTAGGTTGGGGATCACTACCGCTATCAATCAACAACCAGATATGGAAATGGTCGGCGTTGCTCGTAGTGGTATTGAAGGGATTAATTTAGTTAAGGAATTAAATCCCGATGTGATTTTGGTGGATATTGGTTTACCCGACATATCGGGGCTAGAAGTGATCAAAGAGGTCAAAATCAATAGCAAGACTAAAATTGTTGTTCTTTCTTCCCATTCTTCTCAAGGTACTGTTCAATCAGCTTTAAATGCCGGCGCTGATTCTTACATTCTCAAAAAGAATAATGTTCCTCTAATTTTGGAAGCAATTAAAACCACATTCTACGATAACAAGTCTTTTTTTGACCCTGATATTAGCCGACATAATTTTTTATTCCAGCAGAAAATTAAGGGGAAGACTTACCAAGATCATCTTAGTGCCACTGAAATGCAAATCATCTCTTTGATGGCAGATGGTTCTTCTAATAAGCTGATTGCCGAGCGGTTATTTATTACTGAAAGTACCGTTAAAGGCCATATTAACAAGATTTTTGCGAAGTTAGATGTCAAGGATCGCGTCAATGCTCTGATTGAAGCTAGTAAACTTGGGTACATCGAACAAGATTACCTGAAAGTAGGTTAGCTACTTATACCAATTCGCAATTCGCAATTCGCAATTCGCAATTAAGAAACTTAGATGCAGCAAAACTTTCCTAATTTACATCTGTTGCCTCATTTTGGAGAATTGGTATTACTCACTTGAATTAAACAATAGCCTTGGGTTTTACTCTGCTGTGTTTGACAGGCTTCAATCGCTGCTTGATTCTTCAAGATGATTTGATACATTTGTTTACCCTCTTGGGATTTTGCCCACTGGAGAATCTTTATCTCGTTACGTGAGACTACTACTGACTGATTCGTTCCTATATTTTGCACCAGATTCCATGTGGTCAGTGAACCCAGCAAGGTACTGCCAGCCGCGACTAATCCACACACAAGAGATACTGTCCCCAATCCCCAGCCTGCCTGCACTTTCATGCCTGTGCCGGTGGGCTTGATTTTTTTGATCTCATCACGTACAGCATTTGACACAACTGTATAATGCATTGATTCGGCTTGTTTGCTTGTCTTATCCAGTTTTTGGTCTATCAGTGCTGCCCACGCCTCTATCATTGCCTCCATTCTTGCCTGGAGGTCTATGATCGTTTCTTCATATCTGCCCAGTGTCGCCATCATCCTAAAAACTGGATCATCTGGTGTAATTCCTAGTTTATATGCCCCTTCAACTATGCGTTTTTGTTCTGATGGGGAGTAGCCTTGTAATGTGTCTTGTACTCGCATTTCTCACAAGCTCCTTTGCGTTTAATGATGAGTAATAAGTAATGGGTAATGAGTAAAGAGTAAAGAGTAAGAAGTAATGAGTAAAAAACAAGAAATAAGATATTGAAGTATTCGCTCATAACTCATAACTCATAACTCATAACTCCTCCATTCGAGGTGTGTTGAGAAATCCGGGTTGTAGTGTCATCAATCAAGCCCTAGATATTTAATAGCCAAATGGTTATTCATCACTGAATGATGAAACTTTTTAATCCACTGAAAAATGAAGCTTCTCCAAAACAAAATTATTGAGAGATCCTGGCAAACTTGTGAATATGGTTTATCAGCCTTTTCCATCGCTTGATAATGATTCCGATGTAGAGCCATTAATTCTACTTCTGTCCCTCCTATGATTAACAGCTTTTTCCGCATCTTCTCCTCATATTCTCTAAACTCTGGCGCAAAATGGTAATTTTTCACTACCACGTAGTTGGCGTTATTAGTCGCGTTCTGGATGATTGCATTTAAGTAATATATACAGTCTTTCCTGTGAGAAATAGGTTGAAGAAATGTTAAATTCCAACCAAATTTTACTACAACCTCAAATAAGCTAGCACTCTCGATATATTGAATTACTTTTTCAATATCTTGTCCGGGCATATCAACAATCATCACATCTAACTCAGGATGATTTAAGTCATCTGTTATTGCATCAGCATCGTCATTTGATAAATTAAACTTCTTAATGGTTGCTATATGTTCATAAGCCTGAAATACAGGGAATGATTCTTGGTTATAAACCTTTATCCGTTTTCCTTGCTGGGCGAATATTTCTAGCAATAGCTTGATAACTGTAGACTTACCCACCCGCGCATCTCCTACAGTTATAATCATTCTCTTTGACATCTTTATTCCTATTCGGATAAAATCTTCTCTATGCCAAATAAATCTTTTTTTGGCTTTATTTGCCCTTTAAAATTGTTCAACCAGCTTAAGACTCTACCAAATACAGACGGATATTCATCTTGTTCAAGTCCTTGTCTAAATGTCAAATTTTTCACATCTAAATAATCGTAGGATTTTTTCGCTAGTTTTGGCATATTTATACTTGTGAAATCATGCCCTGTTGCTTTTACTTGCTGTTCAATTGCTTTTATTTCTTTTGAATTATCATAAAAAGCAAATTGTTCCGCCTCTCCGTAAAACGAATTTTTTACTATTATATAATCCACTCGATCACCGCAGAAACTATATAGTTCTAGTAGTTGAGTTATACAATCAATTATTGTGCTAATAACTACTACTATCGTCACCCGCATTTTACATTTATTATTTACTACATCTAAAAACCCCATCTCGGTTATTAAAATTTTTAAAGTTGGCAGAAATTGTGATGGTGTTTCTAGTAGTATCAAAGATTTTTCCTCTTGATTTTTCCCAGATTCTTTTGATTTGGGATACACTAATTCTTTTAAATTATCTACAAATTCGTCTAATTTATCTGAGTTAGATATATCTAAACGATGAATATTTGCAGCTTTTTCATAAAATCTGATCAAGTGTGGATTAGAATTATCCGCGTCTAACCCGACAAAGTTTACTGCGTTATCTATGTAAGTTTGCGCTAAACCTCTGGCAAAGGTTGACTTACCAACACCTCCTTTATCTCCTGTCACCATTACTAATCTTCTTAGTTGTTCTGGATTATCTTTATTCTTGTTATTCTTATTATTACTTTCGGATACTGGATTATTAGACTGTGTATTAATAGTCTTTTCTTCTATCGTATTGTTAAGTGCTATATTGTCGGTCACTGGGCTGTATAACTCTGTATTACTAGTCTTTTCTTCTATCGTATTGTTAAGTGCTATATTGTCGGGTGTTAGGCTGTCTAGCTCTGTATTACTAGTCTTTTCTTCTGTCACATTGTTGGGTGGTACATTGTCGGGTGCTGTGCTATCGGGATCTGTATTACTAGTGTTTTCTTCTATCGCATTGTTGGGTGCTATATTGTTAAACTGTGTATTAGTAAAGGGTTGATCTGCCAAATTGTTGCCAGTATTTCGGTTATTATCGTTGGCTATCTTAATAGTCATCATTCTTCTTCCTTTTGATATTGACTAATTGTTTTACAGATACTGTCTTTGAAATATCGGTCGGATTTTAATTCGTACCCAATGCACAAATTTATTAATCAAGTCTGCTTTTACAATCGTCTTCAAGCTATTGATGGCTGTAAAATTTAAAGTTTTTATTTTTACTACCTCTTCTTCAATAACTACATAACGTTCTTGACTGTGAATGTTCATCAGTATTACCTTTTCGTTATTTAGTTCTGCTGCAACGACGTTGAACACATCTTCGGCAAATATCTCTAGCCCTAATGGGGTAGAGATTACTCGCACCGTGCTACCCAAAGGGTGATCAAATTCCCAATATGTCCATACTCTTCCCATAAATAGATTGCCATATTTGATTCAACACACGAAGCTATTTAGGTACTGTTTTTTTCAGTACTATGGTTTCTTGATTTTTCAAAAATACGTTATACAATTACTAGCGATTCTTTTTGGTTTTCAAAGGATTGCTGCTATCAACACCAATATTATTCTTTGGCTGATGATAACGGTTGAATGTTAAGCCGATCACCAACCTTGATATTGGCAGTGCCTGTTGCTAGCTCTAGCACTTGATTGGCAACTTTCCCCTTGTAGATGGGGCAAGGGTTTTTGTAGCACGGTTTGGCATTGTAAACCGCAGTTGTCACCACATTGTCCTTAAGATAAAAGATGTCTAATGGAAAATTTACCTTGTACATCCAAAAAGGCACGTTGTAAATTTCTCCTCCCAGGTTGAATAACATCCCGCTATCACCGTTTAAGGATGAGCGAAATTTCAGCCCTTTCTCTAATTGCTCTGGTGTAGAGGCGATTGAGAGCTTAAATGTGCGATTGCCTTTCGTGAGAATGTGCGTAACTGGTAAATCCTGGGGACGAGTTTGGGCGTAACCCAGCGCCACAGTGCCAATGATAATAGACTTGTCGGGAAATAAGAGAGAATAGACAGCAGTGGTAGGGAAGAATGATGCTGAATATTGAAGGTGCGCTGAAGCAAGACCGACTGTTGAGGGCATTAACTGGGTTGAACCGGAAAGCATTTGATGCCCTTTTGCCCACGTTTACCACGATGTACCTAGATACTCAACAGGCCAAGCCTCGTCAACGTGGCCTGGGTGGAGGACGCAAAGCCCGCTTACTTACAGCCCAAGACAAATTGTTTTTCATCCTTTTCTATTTCAAATGTTATCCGACCTTTGATGTGGCGGGACTGCTCTTTGATATGCATCGCTCCCAGGCACATGAGTGGATGCATCGATTGCAGCCAATATTAGAAGCGGCTTTGGGACAGAAGATGGCGCTGCCGGAACGCCATCTCGAAAGCATTGAAGCATTTTTGTCACGCTTTCCAGGAGTGCAACGAGTGATGATTGATGGGACAGAACGCCCAATTGCGCGACCTCAAGAAAGAGAACAACAACAACAGAATTACTCCGGTAAAAAGAAACGTCATACGCGTAAACACTTGGCGGCAGTTGATGAAACCAAACGGGTCTTGATCTTAAGCAAAGCACGAGAAGGCAAACTGCATGACAAACGTTTTCATGACGAAGATGACATTGCAGGTAGTGTGCCTGATGAAATTCCGATTGAAGTAGACTCGGGCTTTCAGGGATTACAGAAGCAGTATGACAATCTCCATCTTCCTCACAAAAAGCCCAAAGGGGGCAAGTTAAGTGACCTTCAAAAAACGGAGAATCGTCAATTGAGTCAATCCCGTGTAGTTTGCGAAAATGCCTTTGCTGGTGTGAAGCGCTACAACGCCGCCAGTGTCATTTATCGTAATCGGATTGAAAACTTTGATGACCATTTGATGCTGACCGCAGCAGGATTATGGAACTTCTACTTGATGGCTGCTTAAGAGAATCCCAATTACAAGACCAGCATTGCCTCACTTATCTTTTATTTCCCGACAACTCTAATTAATACTCCAGCAACAGGGCCTAGTATGTTCAATAACTTGAAAGCAGCAAGGTATAAATCTTTCTCGTTAGGAATTTTAAGAATTTGCATAATTATCCAAAAATATCAACGTTGCCGAGACTATATATAGATGAATCAATCGGGCTAGATGGAAGGCCATGCAAAGCCGCAATGTTACGCATACTTTCAACTCGGTCAGCTTCACGGATGGCCAGAGGATTCATACTCTGCCTTGCAGCCAGCAATGCCGACAATGTAATCTCAAGTGATGGCAGTTGTTGCAGGGGAGAAACATCGTCGCCAAACATTTCACAGAAAGTAGAGACGGCCGCACGTTCTACAATGGCTTGAATTTCCGCACCCACACATCGCTGCGTGGCTTTGAGTAACCTTTTCCATTCTTCTTCGGTGTACCCATCGCCCCCGTTACGAAAACGAGGATCGAATTTAGCGAGATGGATCTTGAAAATTGAGTGGCGTTCGCCGTAATTTGGGAGATCCACCTTGAAAATCTCGTCGAAGCGTCCGCTTCTGGTTAGCTCTGGTGGTAGCCATTGAATATTGTTAGCCGAAGCGATAATTAAAACCTCACTAGTACGCTCCTGCATCCAAGTTAAAAGCATTCCCGCTAGTCGTTTTGACAAATCATCATCCCCAGCAAATCCTTTGTCGAAGTCGTCCAAATACAGGATTACACGGTTAATTCGGTCTACGAGTGCGAGTAAATTCTTTAGCTTGTACTCAGCCAAATTACCGTAACTGCGGAAACTACCCCACTCCAAAATAATCAGAGGTAGCCCCAATTGTGCAGAACTTGCTTTAGCCGAGTACGATTTTCCTGTCCCCGGTGGGCCGATTAGTAAAATCCCCTTGGGTAAACGAAGATTGTAAGCTTTAGCCAATGAGGATAGAAGGCGCTTATAAGTTTTAAACGCTTGCTGGATAAGTTCTAAACCACCAATGGGTGTGCTTGGAGGTTGGAGAAATTGAATATTATAAATTCGCTTAAACAGTTCGATTTTGTAAGCGGACAGTTTTTCTACTAACTCGTCCGGTGTAATTTCATGATTTGCGATTGCTTGTCTGATTCCATAGCCAATGTCTGCCAAGTACATACCTATTGAGGCGTTCGCTGTCGCATGAATATCGCTGCGGCTGTAATCAGGTAATACTTGGGCTAAGTAACTGCTTATTTCCTCTATAGCTGGCAGTTGTTGCACAATGGTAGGAACTTCGGGGGCAATGTCAGATGACACGGTGGCGTTTGACCCTAAGAGAATCGCTGTCTTGTTAGCATTGCAATTGTACAGCTTTAGGTTAATGAGCGCTGACTTAATCCACTCGGAAGTCAGAAAGAAATCGGGGTCAGTGGTAGACTCTCCCAGCCAGGGGAATATACCTTCTAGTATCAGGATTCCTGATAAATCAGTAGTTTTCCAGAATCGGAGAATTTCAAAGTAATGTTCGCGCCTGCTTTTGGCGATTGCTTGATACTGGTCAACTCTTTGTAAACTTAATCCCTCCTCATTAGTAGATAACTGCTGTAGTGCATCATCCTCCAGCGTCCACAGGTAACAGTTAATGTCCAGGCGCTGGCATTCACTGGCGAGATTTGTCAAAAGTTTGACCCTTTCTTGCAATGGAGACTCGACAGCAATCAGCTTATTGTTAAGCTTAATTAATCCAAATATTTGTTTAATTAACTCATTACTCATCAGGATTTTAACTAATTTTCACCCCAATATTATTGATAGCTAAAACTCTTTACTAGCTACTTTGGTACTGAAAAAATCGGTACTAGAGTAGCTTGACTTTTTTGCAACTATAGCTCTAATTCCTCGTGGTTTTGTTGTGAATAACGTTGTTGCAATTGATGGGAAAAAGTGATTAACTGCGTATTCCAATCCCGACTTTCGCATTTGAGTTGAGTCGAGTGTGGCAGCAGTTCTTTAACAGCCCGTGCCACTGTTGGTTGACTAAAAGCTACCTGTACATAAGGAACATTACGTAATCTTTCAACAGGTAAATTTGAAGTGTCATCTACTGCCATGTAAACTGTTCTGTTTTCTGGTATTCCTTTAACCTGATATTCCAGCATGGCTACTGAAATGGTGTCAATGGGAGAGTCAGACAGTACGACAGTACTAGTTTGTTCGCTAGGCTTTTTCCCCAAAGTAAAGTAAAACCAGCTATCACGGCGAACTGTACCTAACTCATAACCAGAGAAATTATTAGCTGCCCCTTCTAAAAATGCTCCTTTGGTTTTTCCGTTGAGATCCCGCATCACAAAAACTACATTTGCTTTTGAGTCGGCATAAACTAGCCCCTGGTTATGTAACATTTGTACGCAATCAGAAGGTATGCCTCGTTTCTGTTTGAGGTAATGTTCAACGACTGACCAGTTAGCTTTATCCTCAACGGGTAGCGTAAATTGGGGTGCTGGTTGAGTTTGGATAATGTCCGCCGCAACTTTTTGAGCATGAGCGATCGCTGCACGTTGGCCCCCAGCTTCACCAAATCTTTCCCCGATCCATGCGATTGCAGTTGTTTGGTTGCATTGATTAACGTGCTTGACTAAATCAATAGCACTGTTACCCGTTAACGAAGAACCATTGCCAAAGTCAGTAAATTGAGAGGCATCTATATTAATGATGTGGTTTCCTCCTACCCATTCATTCCCTTTACGCCACAGTCCCAACTCCCAAGCAACATCATCTAAAGCTAAATCAGTTGACCATTCGGTAAGTTTTTTTATTGATTGATTATCTTGCTCCAATTGCTCTATCCGCCGCCGTAACTGTTCATTGTCAAGTGCAAGAGCTTTGGCTGTAGCTTCCATCTCTTCCTTACGCTGATTCGCCCTGTCTCGGTCGGCAGCTTTGGCCTTCAATTGCGCTGCACTTAGCTCATCAACTTCTAAATCGCGCCCCTCCTCCACAATCCGGTAAAAGTCTTTGATGTCCTGGTGCTTTGCTCTGCTTCCCTTGATACCGCGCTCTAGTTCAATTAGCCGCATTGTCTGGTAGTACGAATTCTGAAATTCATGAATTTTCTGCCGCCCGTCAAAGAAATGATTGCACCGTAGCTGTCCCTCATCATCCAAAGGCACAAAATAAGCGTGAATATGGGGTGTGGCTTCATCCAGGTGTAACTCGGCGCGGACAATGCGATTGCCATATTCATCCGCTAACCATTGGTGAGTCGCTTCTAGCCAATCATCCAACTTTTGTGGTTCATAGTAACCGGCTTGGGTGGGGCAGTCGGGACGGAAATAACTGGGCGATGCACTCAACAGTAACTCCACGCAGTACACCGCATCAGTGCGAATCTTCCGCTTCTGCTCCGAGTCCCCTATCTTGGCTAAGACTAAATCCTCTAGTCGTTCCTCTGGGTTGAGGCTACCGATGAACCGAATATTTTTTTGAGTGGGATCTGCATTAGGGGTTTCTCTTTCTCGTGCAGTGTGAGATGCACTCCCTGATATGTTACCCCGCTTTAATTTTTTTAATCGCGCGATCGCGTATGCCATTTTTTATCTAAACTAAAATTTGGAAATACAAGTTTTTGGGCTGACTGACTGAGAAACAAATATCACTCAAATTATTGCTGTTTTTTCTCGGTTTCACGCCTATTTTAAAGCCAAATCGCTCAAATACGAAAATGGGGAAATAACCGTAGTAAGTACGACTATCTTAAGCCACCTACAGCAGTTCTGAGGCATTCCACAGGCAATTCTCCCGCTATCCCCAAGATTCCCTTAGTAGCATAGTCACTCTTGACACAATTTCAGCCTAAGTAGGCAACATCCGGCTTTCTGTGATTTGGACTAAAAAACTACGCAATAGCAAGGCTTTCGGGCTGTTTAACTGTCAATAAGGCTTGATTAATGAGAATTAATGGACTGCTCACAGAATTTTTCGAGAATTACTCAAGAATAAAATGGTTGACAACGGAATTTTTTAGCAGTCCCTCGAAGTTAATCAGCGCTAAATTGTAATTTTTAGTAGTGTTTCGTAGCACAAACAGAAAAAAAACTGTTTTTTGAAGTACAAAAACAATACTTTTGTAGTAGGTATTCTCAATAATTTCAAGCCTATTGAGAATACAAGAAACTGGACAAATCGCCTCAAAGCTTTTTGGAGTAAGTTATAGAGGGCAATTTTTCAAAAAAGCGATGTGCAAAATAGCAGACATTTTGTACCTGATTATGAACATTTGATGACAGATATAGCAGTTAAAGGCGTGTATAAGCGGTGCAAAATAGCAGACATTTTGTATATAAATAGGGGTTTTATGTGCAAAATGTCTGCTATTTGTAACTGTGATTAGTAATACATTTTGACCACGTAAAAGCAAATAAAACCCCGGTAAATTAGTAGGGATTTAAAAAATGAGGGACTAAGTGAAGGATTAGAAGAAAAAATGCGGTGTTGTATGTGCATTCATTATTAAGTAAATACTTTATTTAGGCAGACAATATAAATTTCAGAAGCCAAAATATTAAATTTAGTTAAGTTAGGCAGTATCAAAGTAAAAATAAAAAAACTGGGCGATAAAAATTAGTGTAATAATTTTAAGAAAGCGCGTTACGCTAATCAGAATTTTAGTCAAAAAAAATGAATGATTCTAGATATAGAGTAGTGTCATTTAGAAGACCGAGTGACAGTGCAGATGCAGAAGTAATTGATTACTTGAGGTCAAAGCCTTTAAATTTGAAGGAAGATTATTCGGAAACAATTACATCGACACTAAAAAAACACTGGCTACCTCTAGCCTTGTTTTCTTCGGGGCTGAGGGGAGAAGAATTAAGACAGATTGGCATTTGGGCAATTAGTCAACTAGAAGCACAAATTAGTATGATTCGGAGAACTTGCGGGATAGCACCAGATCCACTAGTGGTGACATCAAATATATCAATGCAAGCATCAAACATAGTGGCATCAGATAGTCTATCTGTCTTAGGGATTACTTCAGGAGATGGGCAAATAAGTTCTACTGATGAGGAAGATGAAGACCATGAAGATGACGATGACGATGAATTTCTTTCCTCGCAAAACTTTCAAGAGATGACCGACATTAAGCGGATGTTTGGCTGGAACAACCAGAACGGGGGCTGAAGATGAATAAAAAAAATAATTCTAAAGACTACACAAAAGTTGCGATAACGATTGATTTAGGGACAAGTTTTCAGAAGGGGATAGCACAGATTTATCCAGATGGGGTTCCAATAGTTTTAGCAATGGAACCAGAAATAGCGGATTTAGGGGTAGAGTCAATAGAATATTTGTCAAATCAACTTGTACAAGATACGACGGTATGGATAGGGATTGGCGAAGAATACTATGTCCTGGGAGCATTAGCCAAAAGTATGTTCGCGGGGACATCAGCTATTAGAGATTTGAAGTATCAATATGCCTTACCGAAAGTAGCAGCTATGTTATGGTTGGCAATTCGGCGGCTGGGAGTGAAAAATCCAGATATAGAGCTATATGTACATTTGTTGTTGCCAGTGGGAGAAGCGTCGGATGGGCAAACGCTCAGAGCAAAACTAGCACAGAACTTAAAAACAGGAATAATCACGCCAACAGGGAGGTTAAAAGCAAAATTGCGTAGCTTTGATGTCAGTCCAGAAGGGGCGGGTATCATGGCATATCGCAGTCGCAACGTCAACATAAACTATTTCCAAAAGAGTATAGGAATGCTGATGTTAGGCTATCGTAATGCCAGTTTTATTCTGTCGCACAAGGGGAATGCAATAAAAGCTGAATCTACAGATTTAGGGATGAATTGGGTGGTGCATCAGTTTGTAGAACGTACTGCCGTAGGTTTATCAAAAGATGACTTACGCCTAATTTCAGCTTTAGCCGAAACCACGAATAACAATTTTGATGCACTGCGGTTTCTATCACGCAAAACCAAAATCGAAGAAATCAATGCTGATGTAGAGTTGTTTTGTCGGATTTTACCGATAGTTCGCAAAGAGTACTGCCGTGCTTTATGGCGCTGGTTGAGAAATATTGCCCAAATGGATGAAATCTTAGTTTGTGGTGGGACAGCATCTTTTATACGCCAAGAGCTAACCGAACATTTTGATGGTGAAGGCATCCCCATTTGTTGGAATGGCGGAATGGAACTACCTAAATATTTAGACACAATGGGATTAGGTGATAGGATAGCAGCAATTCTCATTATGAGAATGGTTATCAATATGTTAAGAGCGAAACTAACCGATGAAGCCTGGGAGACGTTGAGAATTCTGCTGAATGATAAATTTGAACTAGGAGTGGCTACTTCAAACAGATTTTTAGACACAATGAACTACCAAGTAATACATGGCAATTCAAGCTAATTCCATGTATTACACGGAGTTGTAAGTATTCTCAAAAAGTAAGATGAATTTTCAGCTTGTGTTGGGATGAAATTCTAATTCCAGTCCGTGGATCATAAAGTTAAGCAGACTTTCCCAACTATCAAAATAAAGATAACGAGTTAAGGCGCGTAAATCATCAAAGAAGGTCTTGCGTGTTGGTAAATGCTGGCGGATAAATTGGTATTTCTCATCTATAATGTCAAGTAGAGTATGAAACAGAAATGCAAGGATATTAAAGGTTGCTAATAGGGAGGATAAATGCGTTTTCCCATGTCCGAAATTATGTTCTAAGTTGTAACCTTTGGTTTTAAGAGTGTTATTATTTTCGTTTTCTATTTTCCATCTGCTGCGACCATCTGACACAATCGCCTCAACATTAATATCTGTGATTCGATGATTTGTCGCAAAGGTATTTTTGTAGATTATAGTCCCATCAGAGCGAGTAATGGCCAATTCACACCAGTTTACTAATAAAGCATCCTCGCTATTCCGTAAAGGAATTTGGTTGACATAACGGTAGGTATAAATCTCATAGACTTTGCCCTTCCAATGTTTGACACTAAATGTATCAAGGGGCATTCCTTCTAACCATTCATAAAGTGTTTTATGGGATTTAGACCGACACACTAGAATGAAATTTAGTTTTTCTTGTAGTAATAATTCACATAAAGGTTGATGGCAATAAAGATCATCTCCTAAAATGGTAATACCAAGAGATGCGTACTGTTTGGCATATTTCTGAATCCAACGTTTTGCTGCCGCATTCTCACAATCCTGCTTTTGATATCCGTCTTGAGGGACAACAAACTCTGGTATTAACGGGATTACTTGAGAATTACTAGGACAAACAATTACTGGTGTCACCACAGTATGAAAATACTGAGTTGTTCCGTTTTTAAAAGTTCTGCTCGAACAGTGTTCACAGTGAATTTCATTGGAGCAAAAATATTCTGTTCCATCTAGAGCTATCAGCAAATTATTTTTAAAAGAACGAAATTTTGATAAGTGTTTACCATTCTCTAATGCTTTGAAAATCTTGGTAAACACCGGAAACACAACGGTTGGTTCTATCTCATCAAGTAAATCTCGGATATGGTTATCGCTTGGAATTTGGTGTACCCCAAACAAGCTTTGAGCATTATTATGTCCCTTACTATGTGCCATTGACCTTTGATGGGCAAGAAAAGAAGGACTCTGAGTAAAAAATATGGAGAATGCGCTTAATGCTGCATCACTCATTTGATAGCGTTTGTTTTTGCCTGTTCGCTTATCAGGTAAATCTTTCAGGATTGACTGAAAGTATTGTACTATTTCGTCAAAAATTCCTGGCTGATTCAAAAAAGCTCCTGCGTTCGCGAGTATTGAGATACAAAAACCATACCTTTAACTGAAAATTTTGCATAGATGCTAATGATAGTTATAATCATTCTCATGATGAGAATTGCTGATAGGATAGCTGATGCTTGGGCATCCCATATTAGCCATATCAAGTTTTTGGATCATGAATTGAGCTATGACCGCCAAGACAAACCCCTAGTTCCTGATTATTATGTTCAACCATTCAAGAGTTCTAAACCAGACATGGAGATTTGGCAAAGGAACGGTTATATCACTACAAGCTAAAAATAGGGTGTTGGGGGTAGGGTGTTGGGTGTAGTGAAGACGGTATTGGACTGAGCTTGGAACTCCGACCAATGCAAACCAGAGTGAAAAGACAGGGCTTGTAACGAATCTATGTTGTTGTACAAATGCTGTCTGATGTTAGACAGATATTCTGTCTAACATCGCCAAAGCTAACAAATGCAAGGGTTTAGCTTTGAATGGTGTTTCCCTCCGCTTAATCAACAATTGCTCAAGATGGTTGAGTCAAACAATAAACGCGAACAATTAACATTAGCAAATTGATATGGCTGAAACGACACATTTGCAGGTACAAGAATTATCACGATTTGCCCAAGAGCAAGACTTCAATCAGCAATATAGACAGTATTTCGGGGATGTCTGGGACGAAGTTGGAGTTAGAGATATCTCCAAAATGACCATCCAAGATGCCGAGCAAACTTTGAAGGTACTAGCTGATAGTGAAGCATCTCCCCAATTCATTAAATCCCTACTAGCACAAGCAGCAATTGATGGTGCTTCACCGCAGGTTTTAGAGTATTTTCTCGCAAGCGACATTGACTCAGATGGGCGGACTCTGGCACAAGAATTATTTCAAGATGGGACGAACCCATTGCAGCCAGATATACCCCAAGCACCACCCAAGGCACAGGTTTTATCTCCATCTCCAACTGAAGATTTGGACTGGGAAATATAGCATATATTCTCAAACTTTACTAGCAACCTGAGCTTTGATTTTTTCAGTACTCAAGTTGCTAGTTCTTTTTTGAAAGCATATTTAAACTTCTTAAGTTAGATACGAGTTCCATTTTTCAAAAAGCACACTAGGGTGTAATTGAATTATCGATTACACCTGTTCCCTCAGTTAACTCAACAACTAAAGAAGGCCATAGTATGACTATATTAGGTATTAATAGACCTTTAGATACAACCCAGGCAAAACTGTGGGATGAGCGCGATTTATCTACAAGCGATCGCCGCCGGGAGCATCTAGAAATTCTCCTGTGCCAGAAAGTACAAATAGGTGAAGACCCCGCCTTATGTAAACAAGTGTTGAATTATTTGTATTTCTCGGCATTTCAACAGAATCTGAATCGTATTACTGTCCAAAAAGAGAAAGAAAAGTCGGTTTTTGCATCTGTACAGCAAGTGATTATTACGTCCTTTGCTATTTTAGGAATGTTTGCGTTCCTTGCCGCCGCTTCCAACAAGTCAGTTGTGCGATCGTCTGGGGTAATCCCTCCAGCTATAGAACGGCAAGCCAATTAACCAAATATTCACTTTTTCGCGCAGGCAGACAACGGAAGACTAACTGCAAGTAATGTGGGCTGAAGTAGCTAGAGAACGCTCGGCATTCAATTCACTGCACATATTAATCATTACACCCTTTGCCATCTTACGAAGGATTGCCTTTTTTAACGGGGCGTTTCGCTCTATTAAACCATCGGCTGCTGCTAACCTGCCTGCTGTTCAAGCTCATTAAAAGGATGTCACTAAAAAGCTGAAAGCGCTGTTTTATAATGCTTTCAGCTTATATTACCACTCGCTCTGCTTAGGGTGAGCTTAATATGCTGTGTCCTTGTCGAAAGGCAAACTGTCTTCCGGCTCAAAGTTACGCAGGTCTTGCTCCATCTGCTGCCGACGTTGGACGTATGTTCTGCTAGCGCCAATCCTTTCTTGCATTTCCTGTTGACCGAAATTGATACCCATTTCAGCGTGTTTGGCTGATACTCGATTGTAGTTATCGACATCAATTTTCTTACGCCGTTCCATTTCCTCTAACCATCCAAGGCTTTTACCTTTTTTAAGCTCAGATTCAAAGTATTCCTGTTTAAGAGAACCGTCAGGGTTAAACTGTGTTTTCTCTGTTGGGGTGAAGAAGTCGTATGCCGTGTAGACAGGCCAAGGTTCTGGGTCGGTTTCGTCTAGATGTTTCCACTCGTCATATTCTTCTTTCAATCTACGAGCATAGTCATCGACTGCTGCTGGATTTGAGCCAGTAGATATTTTTTGTTGCCTTACTTCATCTTTTAAGGTTCCATCTGAATTGAATTCTTTACGGTTCATATTTATCCAGCGTTTTATTCTTGACATGATTAATTCCTCACAAGATTGATAAAAACTTAACTAACTCCAAGTCTTATGACTCTTGAATTTAAACACTTTGACACGAGAATAAATCAATGGATTCATGATGACGGAGACAAAAATAATCCTGATTCAATTTTAACTGAGAAAATAGATAATACCCTATTAGAATCATATTTTCCAGATCAAGAGTTTTCTTTCGGACATATTGATGAATATAGTAAAGCAGAAGATTTACAAAATCATCCAGAAGGACATATTCTTTTATTATCTTCTAAAACCAGACTCCTCTATGGCTCTCCAGAATGTTTAGAAGTAATTGATAAATTATGTCCCGATAGAAAAGATAGAGGTGCTTATGGGTCGATTTTCCTAGGTGGTTGTAAAAATTCCATTAATGAAAAATTAAATATTCTAATTGTGAATGATATTACAGGAGAGAATGGAGGATTTATTAAAGATGAGGATGCTTTCAAGTTAGTGGGCGATTGTTATGGACAGATATCAACTAAACTTTATGACCGTTTGACCCAAACAGAGCAACAACAAAATAAAGATTATCATGTTATTCAGCATCGCTTTGGTTGGACAGAAACTGATGGAGAAGATAACCAATATCGTTTTGGCAAAGGGACTTTACGACCATATAAGTTAGATAAAGTAGAATATTTAGACCCAAAGATTAAATCCAAAATTGACTTAATCATTCCCATATCCAGTTTTAAAGGTACAGACAAGGATAATCCTAATGGTGCTAGTAAACCCCAAATTAAACCAGGACTATATCAGCAAAAAATCTGGTTAGGTGAAAAATCGCAGTCAGAGCGAGGTCAGACAGCCATATCACAACTGTTGGCATCATTTCCTCAAGGGATCAAAGATTTCGCTGAGGAGCTAGAGGCACAGGCTCAAAAGCTAGCCGAAAATCAGGATGACCCAAGGATTGTTGCACAACTTTATTGTGAAAAATACGAAAAGCGTAAGGCTTTGACTGAATCACAGAAAGCATCTTTATCAAAGCAAATTACTAAGCAAGCTGGTGATGGCTCATTAGCTAAACAATTAGAACTAGTGACATCGAATGATGCTGATGGAGAATATGAGATAATCGATGAAAATAATGAATCACCGAAAGATAATTTGTTGATGTATAAACTCATAAAGGCTGATTTAGTTGGGGGGCATAATCAGCTTTTAGAAACTGAAAAAATTAAACAAGAACTGAGTAGATTTGTCCAAAGCGAGTGGAGAGATATAGCATCTGGGAGAACTTTAATATTTGACCGAGGAATGATTATCCCATCCAAAGAACTGAAAAATGGTGAAATCTGTGTTCCTTGGATGGATGATGGAGAAAAGGTTCTTAATTTTCGTTCTCCATTCCTCAACTCTAATGGTTTATGTATATCCACTAATAAACTTGTTGATGATAGATTAGCCCCAGATGGGGTAAATCTTAAAGGCATTATAGTAGTCAATGATGAAGATCATAAACGCATTTTAGCAAGGCTTAAGACCAATGAAATTGCGCCAATTGAAACCGAATCAGAACGGCAAGCGCGAGATTTTGACGGTGACTGTATTGGCGTGGCGCTGGCTAGTAAATACCCTAACCTGACAGCAGAGGCAGAGCAAAGAAATCTTCCCAAAAACGCCTATTCGCCCACGGTTAAGCTCAAAAAACAATCATTTTATTTGGAAAATGGAACCCAGCCCCCATTTGAAAAAATCGCTATTCACATGAGCGATAGCATCAGCGTGGGCATAATCAACAATCAAGTGACGGCACTGGAGGCATTAGAATCAGAAATTGAAGTACTAAAGACTTACGGTACTTTTGAGCAGAAATCAAATTATCTAGACCAAGTTTCTAACCATTACGAAACCCTGTTTGAGCAAGAACGCCAGAAAGATCCAAAGTTAATTCGAGAAGAATACAAGCCTTATATGCAAGGAGTTGTTGAAATTGCTCATTCTCAAAGAACTCCCGAAATTATCCAGCAAGCGATGGACATTAACCGTCAAATGTACCGGAGCATGATTGAAGAAGGATGTTATCAAAACCAAATAGCGGTTGATTTATTCAAAAGTGCTAAAAAACCTGAGATGGATAAAATCCGGGAAAACAGCCGCTACTTGTATCGTGATGTTAATTATATTAAAGATAAAAAGTCGCCTTCAGTTTATCTAAACACGGGGATAACACCAAAGGGCTACTCACCAGTAGAATTATTAATTAGCCAAACCAATAAATATTTCCAAGAATCACAGTTAGAATCGCGTCCCATAGTTCAGTTTAAAGACTTGTTCAAAGGGGTAGAATTTACACCACAGCAAAAATTTGCAGCGATCGCCGCGAAGTACGAGTTCGATCTGAAATTCAACGCTGCGGTTCGTGCCTCAAGGCGGCGAGAAACAGAGTCTGGCCCTAGCGCAGTTGTTCAAACGGATTCAGGAACGCAACTCGAAATTACCAATCTCACCCGTTACGGGCATCCCTTAATCTGGAAAGCCCAGACACTTAATATTCGCCTAGATGAGATTAAATTCACAAACAGTGAACGCCCCCATAAATTATTAGCAGTTGCACAGATAGATGGTGAGATTGGGGAAAATGGAAAACCCGCCTACCGCAACCTGGGGACAGTTAGCCAACAATCTGTGACTGACCACAACCTCAAATCGGGGATGACCATGCAGGGAGCTAAACTCCTAGAACTAAAACCAGAACTTACTAGAAGCCAAACTAAATTACTTTTCGACAAGGCACAAGAGGCGGCTCTCGCATTTTACGCTTCTATCCCAGAGTCAGAAAAACTTGCATCCGCCGCCGCCGCTTGGAATATCTGTGCATCCCGCCAGGATGAACTCGAAGTTGCACGTAAAGAAAACGCAAACCCCCAGGCGATCGCTAAAAAAGTCTCCAATTTTGCTTTCGCTGCTTTCCCCAATGAGATTATCTCCCGCTTGGAGAAACTGCAATTTAGCGAACCGAAGTTAGTCACACTTAAT
The DNA here is from genome assembly GCF_000020025.1 of Nostoc punctiforme PCC 73102. Taxonomy (GTDB): domain Bacteria; phylum Cyanobacteriota; class Cyanobacteriia; order Cyanobacteriales; family Nostocaceae; genus Nostoc; species Nostoc punctiforme. Next base: position 238,978 of record NC_010632.1, read on the forward strand.
AATGAAGCAAATCAATTTTTGGGCAGAAAGTGGAACCCAGAGGAAAAACACCCCATAGAAATCAGAGCTAGCCACCACCCACCGGGACATGAACGCCACGTTTCCAGACTAATGTTTGTCCAGGATGCTGACGGCGAATATAAGGAATTCGCCATGCTCGAAACCAGGGGCGGAATGTTACCAATTGGCTCAAAGGCGCAAGCTAATTTCATTGGGGTAGAACCTGCTACTGCCAAATCTTCTATTGGACTGCCAGGAAACGAGTCGGTTGAAATTACTATCCGTGAACTCAAGAACTTCTCTTATGCAGGACTTGTTTTTAACGCCGAACCCGTAAACTTAGAATTTGGCACTGTGCCGATTCCTGATAAAACAGTAAAAATCAAAATTGATGCTTTGACTCTGGGGGAGTTAGACAGTGATTCTGTCCAACAGTTAAAACAAATTGATTACCTGAAAAATGGTAATCCTCTAAAGTTAAAACTTACTTCTATCTCCGAAACTGGAGATCAAGCTTTTGTCCTGGGTGAATCTCCTAATGGGAATCTCCTCAAAATTAATAAAATTAACTTTTATGATTTTTCTGGTCAGACATTCGATGATTTGGATTACCGAAAACTGACTATCCAAACCTCAGCTTCTAAAACCAGAGATGCCGTATTTTTAAATGGTGAACCCTTGGGGGTATTACACTTCAAAAAAGACAAAGACGCGCTCAGACAGCTTGGGCTACTCAAACCCAAACAAGTTACACCCGCGCCTGCAATCATTGAAAGTAATTTTTCTGTTATTTGCGCTCAAATTGACCCTAATACCGTCGAATATCCCCAGAAATGGACGAAGGAATTTCAGGCTTTTGGGACTCAATCAGTTAATTTTGAACAACAAGAGATGATTGAGAGTAGTGCGAATATTCTACATCATATTAAAGAGCGCCCTACTTTCTTATTTTCGACAGAATCAAACAAAAAACTTGGAGTCATGGGCTTGGCTGTTGACAACCAGAAAGTTGATACTGTAACTAAATGGTTAACTGCTCAAAATGTTAAATTCTCGCTTGCCCCAACAGAAGATGTTATAAGGGAAACTAAAAAAGGTCTAGCGGTATTTAACTTGGTTGATAGCTCCATTCCTGCCAAAACTTTAGAGAGCATGGCCAAGAAATTTGGGGCTGTGATTGAAACGGATAGTGAGTATCAACAAAGAGTTAATTCCCTCGCCACACGACCGCAGTTTTTGAAACCTCCATCTCAATCAGCATTGTTCCCACCTCAACAAAGCGCTCAATTCCACCCAAACCAAGAGGTTCAAAATATCGCCCCTCCTGTCATCAAAGGCAAACCGATTCCGATGAACTACCCTTTAATGATGCATGGCGACACTAATCCAATACTAGTAGATACTTGCATTGATGCGATGAGAGGATATGGTCGAACTCATACCACCAGAGCTTATCAACCATACAAACAGTATGGGTTTAAGGAAGGTGATATTGCTCTGGCGACAGGCATTGATAAGCAAGTTGCCTTTCGAGTCGGTAAGCAGTATCAAATCACACCCTCTATGATTGCTGACCCCGTTTATCAACAGCAGTGGGCTGATATGGAAAAGCACTCACCCAAAGCATTACCAGAACTGTTTACCGAAAAACAGCAGGTGTGGGGACTACATATTGAACCCTTGGGGGATTATGTGGAGGGTTTTATAGTCCCGTTTCCTGAACCACAAAATAGAGCCGCACTTGAAGCAACAGTCCAAACTCAATCAGTTACTATTGATGACTTGAGAAATTGGTACAATGCCGCAGATAAGTTAGGGAAGTCGGAGAATTACAAAAAACGCATTGTAGAAGTGGCCAATCAGTTTAAAGCTGGTGAGCAATTGTCAGCCGAAGCGTTGACAGTAATGAATAAAGATAAATTTGAACTTGAAGCCATCAGTCGGTTGACTCAAATTGCTCAAAGGATTGGCATGGTTTGGGGTAAGTCTGATGAAAATGGTACTAAAGTCCAAGGGAAAATTTATGACTTGGCTTTCAATACCCAGCAGAGGGATTTAACTATTTTGCAGAAAAATGGGGAAGTAGTTTTAAACTTACAATCTGGCAAGGTGCAGACTAATAAAGTAACTCCACAGATATTGCAAACTTTTGAGGATGCTAATACTCAAATTGATCAAATATTAGCTAAATCTCAAACACAAAAAACAGACTTACAAAGATAGATTTATCCTAGAATAGCCTTTTTCAGCAATAAAAAAGGAGAAGAACGCTATGGAGACAGCTAATCTAGAGCAAGCACAGGTTTCTTATAATCAAGGTTTGGCACATCTAAAGTCAGGTAATTTAGATGCAGTTATCGAGTGTTTTAGAGAGGCATTACTACTTAATCCTAATTTTGCTGAAGTTCACAATACTATAGGGATGATTCAGTTTCAAATCGAAAAGTATGAAGGTGCAATTCAGCTTTTTGATAACGCATTGTCAATGAATCCGAATTTTGCCGAAGCTTATAATAATCGAGGACTAGCTCGGTCAAAAATCTGTCATAAATCAGAATTCCCCAAGGTGATTGAAGATTACACTAAAGCCATTGCCCTGAATCCAAATTTAGTCCAAGCTTATATAAATCGCGCTGATACATACAAAAATCTAACTGGGGACAACCCAGCAGCTATCTTAGATTACAGTCAAGTAATTTCACTTGACCCAAACTGTTTATCAGCTTATATAAATAGGGCGAATATTTATTTCTTGTCTGGGGAATTAGAAAAATCACTCTCTGATTTAGAAAAGGTATTATCTCTGGATACTGATTGTGCAGAAGCATACTGTGGACGAGGAACAGTCAGATTTTATCTGGGCGATGTTGAAGGTGCTAAAAAAGATTTGTTTAAAGCTTTTGACTTGTATAAGGCGCGAGGAAATATGGTTTACTGTGCTTTTACTCGAAGTCTCATTATGGAGCTTTTTCGAGATTTTGAAGTTTATAAGGATTTGTTTGGAGTTGAAAGTGAGATAGCCAAATCGAAAAAGTAGCCACTTGACAAAAGTGGCTACAAATTTCATCCGAGAATCTGAATTACAGCCGCCAGAATTGACGCTGCTTTATTGCCAGTTGGGACGAATACTCGCTTTTTCCATTGAATGATCTCGGTGAAACATCCAACAGCCACCAGAGAGTCAGCCAACGAGATGGCATTCACTAGCTCTAGGCGTGCTTCACCAGCAACGAAAGACCGCCGCAGTGTGATTCCTCCCGGCAACTGCTGTGTATATCTCTCGTTCAGTACCAGCTTCACAAGTTCTTCTGGAGAAAGCACCTGGTTCCTTAGTCCGAGTTGTTCTCTGACAGTTTGAATGTCGTGAGCCGAAATCACCCGACCAAGAACTTTCTCGCCATCGCTGGTTTGCAATCGAAATACTCGACTGTTCTGCTGTGGCAGAGTTTTCCAAATCGGTAGAAGTATTCCAGTAATAAGGTGAATGTAATCAGTAGTGAACTGAGGCAGTTGGGAGATTTCCTTTGACCACGCTGCAACAAACGTATCAGCCGAAACCTGTTGCCAAGTGGAAGATTCCAACTTATCGACAGGTACGCGAGTCTCTTTCTGTGGTCGCACAAGTAAAACCCGTGGCACTACCCCACCTTCAGAGTCGAATACACTGTGAGTAAGAATAAATACTGCGGCTTGACCAGATTTCCCATTAAGCATGAGTTTTCCCTGGTATTTGTCAGCAAAATCCAACATCTCGTCAGATGTTTTGATGTTGTTCCTTTGGAGTCGCTCTACCTTGAGGTAATTAGTTACGCTGCCAGTCGTCGGATGAGTATACACCGATTCACAACTTTCAACAGTGAACTTTTCAGCCCTCAGCGTTTCTACTCCCACTTCAAAAATACCATTGGCGATCGCAGTTTCAATTTGCTGAGAAAGCAACAACTCGAACCGTTCGAAAATCACATTTTGCATCCTGATAGTCAAAGCCAGCAAGCGATTGAGGAATTGTCGCAACGGTGGGAGGTCTATCCGCATACCGCCTTCGTGAGATGTCAGAGACAACCCAGTCATCTGCTCAAAAGTCCCTAGAGGAACCTCATAAAATCGACCCTGGAATATTTGCTTGAATAACTCATACAAAGCGTACTCTGCGTACTGAGATTCTAGGTTATCCTTAGCCTCGAATATCCCGTTGCCCCCCGTTTGTCTCTGCCCCCGTGTGAGTGCGCCAAGACTGTCCAGCCGTCGAGCAATGGTGCTAATGAATCGACGTTCACCACGCACGTTGGTCGTCACTGGTCGGAATATTGGTGCAGACGCTTGGTTCGTGCGATGAGATCGCCCCAAACCCTGGATAGCGCTGTCAGCCTTCCATCCGGCTTCGAGTAAGTAGTGCGATCGCCTGCGACGATTGATCACATTCAAATCTGCGTGGTAGCTACGACCTGTCCCACCAGCGTCACTGAAGATGAGGATTTGCTTGTCTCCCTGCATAAATGCGTTAGTTTCCGCAATATTCGCACCACTACCCCGTGAATCAACAAACAAACGCCCCGAATCATCCTTGAGGACTCGCTTACTCCGTCCGGTAACTTCAGCCACTTGCTTGTTACCGAAATGCCAGAGCAGTTGTTCCAAAGCGCCTGGGATTGGGTCAAGGCTAGCTAGCCGCTCGACTAACGCCGAACGTAAAGCTACAGCTTCTTGAGAAATGATGGGCGAGCCATCAGCATTAAACAATGGTTCAGAACGCTCTGAGCCATCGTCCCCTGAATGGATTTCATGCAAGTGAATTGGGAACGCACTCATCAAATACTCCATAAGATATTCTCGTGGGGTAAGGTCAAGATTTAAATCTTTCCACTCCTCGGACGAAACCTCATTAAGTCGCCGTTTCAAAAGTTCTTCGTTAGTGGACACAACCTGAACGACAACTGCAAGACCTTGGGCAATGTCATGCTCAATTGCCTTAATTAACTGTGGACACTTCACCCCCGTCAACAAATGGTTAAAGAACCTTTGTTTGTGGCTTTCAAACTGAGACATTGCGCTCATCTTTGCAGCACGGTTAAAAGTCTTATCACCTGAGATATTGCAAGCTTCTAGTGCTTTTTGAAGGTTATTATGGATAATTTTGAAAGCGTCTGCGTAACTGTCGTAAATTCGTTCTTGAGTCGGTGTTAACTCAATTTCTAAGGTGTCATATTCCACACCATCAAAGCTGAGACTCCGCGCCAGATACAGTCCTAAAGCCTTTAAATCCCGTGCCACAACTTCCATCGCCGCAATGCCACCGTCAGAGATGGATTCCACAAAATCTTCACGTGAAGTAAATGGGAAATCCCCAGTCTGCCAAAGCCCCACGCGATTGGCATAAGACAGGTTAGAAACCTTTGTCGCTCCGGTGGCAGAGACGTATACAATCCGTGCCTTGGGTAATGCATTTTGTAGCCGTAACCCAACAATGCCTTGCTGGGATGCTGCAACCATACCGAGTTTACCCTCTTGAGCCATTGCGTTACCCATTGCGTGACACTCGTCATAAGCGATCGCTCCCTCAAAATCAACACCAGCCCAATCAACGATTTGCTTGAGCCGACTTTTTCCACCCTTTTGAGATCGCAGAGTGGAATATGTACAGAACAAGATGCCTTGGGAGAATGGGATTGGATCGCCCAGCTTGATGTTCGAGAGGTCGATGATGTCTCGCTCAGTACCACCTAAAGCACACCAATCTCTACGTGCGTCTTCGACTAGAGCAGAACTCTTCGATACCCAAATAGCTTTTCTTCGCCCTTGACACCAATTGTCCAAAACGATTCCTGCGACTTGTCTGCCTTTGCCACAGCCTGTACCATCGCCTAAGAACCAGCCACGGCGAAATCTTACGGGATTTTCTTCAGTATTTGCCGCCACAGTCACATTATCCCATGAATCATCAACAATGTACGACCCAGACAAGAATTCTGAGTGTGCAAAACCAGCGTAAATCACGCTTTCAAGTTGTGCCTCTGATAACAAGCCTTGTGTGATAATATTGCATGGAAGATGTGGTTTGTAACTAGGCGCTGGTGGCGAAACAAGTGCTAGGGCTGCGCTCTCGCAAAGTAATGAGGGATGTGGTAGGGCATCCTTGATCCTAATACGTTGTGGGCGATAGGTTTCGTACAAGGCATCTTTCAAACCGTCTGAGCCACTCCACTCGACCAATTCATACTCCAGAACAACCACATCTGGAATCTCTACGGAGGGTTCTGGTTGTGCGACTGTTTGACGCAAGGGTTGTTTAACAACTTTTGACGCAGTAACAGGAAGCGTTTTAACAGTAGAATGTTGCCATAAAGAGCGCTCTGGTAACTGCTTAATCAACGCCAGTATTTCGGGTAAATCCAAGGTTTCAGAGATGCAAGGAATGTTGCGAGGGTCAGCCGCCGGAATTTTTTCAATCACGGTAATCCTGGTTTCCATCGTCGTCCCGTGTAAAGCGTAGGCTTTTCCACTAACCCCAACCGAAAGCAGAACTCGCGCTTCCGAGTGCCACTTAACGAAAGTCTCTTGCCAAGTTGGATTATTGGGAGAAAACCAATTAGCACTGATTGTCACCAGTCGTCCACCATCGCATAATCTTTGTAATGCTGAATTAATATGACGAGGAGTTGCGTCGGGATTGCGATCGCTAATCTTGGGAGATGATGAGAATGGCGGATTCATCAACACAACTGAAGGCTGAGTCTTACCAGCTAAGTAATCGTTAATCTGCTCGGCATTCACAGAGAATAATGGAGTGCCAGGAAACAACCGACGCAGAATCTTCGCCCTATCGGGTGCAAGCTCGTTGAGCATCAAACTTGCACCTTGAAGTTTGGCGAACTGTGCCAAAATTCCCGTCCCAGCAGATGGTTCTAGCACCAAATCATCAGTTTGTATTTGTCCTGCCAATGCTACCAAGTAAGCCAATGATAACGGAGTAGAGAACTGCTGAAGTTTGATTTGCTCCTCGCTGCGACGGGTATGTGTGGGGCAGAGCAACTCAAGCCGTCGCATTTCTTCTAAGGGATTATCAGAAAATCCCTTTTGCCGCAGATAGAGAATTAGTGCAACTTCTACAGCTTCGTAAGCATCTTTCCACTGCCACGCCCCTGATGCCGCAGTTCCGTTAAAATAGCGGTTCATCTGCGACTGAATTGCTCTGTTTGCCAAAGGTTGATTCTTGATCAATAATTTGACTAGTTCATGTCCGGCGCTGACAATGGATTGCCCGTAGTCTAAAACTGTTTGCACATTAAACAGTGAGCCTTGGATTGCATTAACCATGACTGTATATACTATTGATTTTCACAAAAACTTGGCGTAGCCGATACTGCACAGTCAGATTCGTACAGTGATCGGCAATCAAAGTAGACTTAGTAGCAAGTTGACGAGCGTGAGCAAACTCCTCAAGATCATCTGGGGCGTACCGGAGAGCGACTACTAAGGCACAGTGCGCTTTGCATTGTTTTGAATTTTTGAAGTGACTTTAAAGCGATCGCGTTTCAAGAATAGCGATCGCTTTTTTAAATAACTGTCTATGTCGAAGCAACAGGACACCCGGTAAAGTTACTTAAGCGGACTGCTTGCGTGGTCTTGCGGGTTTGCGTGGAGCTTTGGTAGATGTAGCCTTTGCAGCAATCTTAGAAGTTTTGGTGGTTTTGGGCTTGGCGGTTTTAGCCTTCTTAGATTTCGGTTGTACTCCTGTTGCTGGTGGTAGCAGTCTTAGTGAGGGGAATTGGAGTACAACTGGTTGAGTTTTGGTATAGCTGTTGTGATGCTCTAATTCTAATGTCCAGGGGTCGGAAATTTCCTCAAACTGTGATGCAACGAAGGGAATTTGTTGAGGTTCGATTCCTGGTTGTTCAGTGTTAGATAGTGCTTTAAATTGAGGCGCTGTTAGTGTGGATTCTCTATTGGTACTCGATTGTGCAATTGCAATAGCTGGTAATGGTACAACATAAAGTCCATCGATAAAATCAAAAATCATCAGAGCAACAAAGCTCATAACAATAACTTCAATAGCTTGGGTGAGTGTAGATTGAATATCCATTGTATTTCTCCGAAATTTTTGTAATGTTCACAAAAGTTACGCGAAGCGCTATTCGTCTGAAAATTAAGTACAAGCCGAATACAAGAGGTTTTAAAAAGGAATATCTTCAAAGAAATTCATGGGTTGACTGAAGCTCGAAGGGGCGCTTAAGTCTCGGATTATTTTATGGTTGTCTGGATGTAGAAAATCTAAATTAATTTAGCTATTAGTTGACATACTCCCCCGAATTTAACGAAGTGGATTCGGGGGATTTTAGGATCAAACAGCAACCGCAGTCTCAGACCGTCTTGCGTCGCCTAACCTAACCATTGATGCCCCAACGGATTGAATATTCTTAGATGCATTGTCATCACACCCATTCACCGACTGACATGATGGACAACGCCAAACTCTTACCAACATACAAATGTAAACGAATTATTATCTCGGCTTGCGTCCGAAGACGTAAAAAATAGTGAGATCGTTCCAAATTCCTTGTTCAGTTTGCAGTGCCGACAAGGAAGCATCAAATTCTACTTTAGCCTGTGCCAATTGTTCAGGTGTGAGTTGCAATAAGGGATTAGGATACTGTCCGGGTACAGGAGATGAGGCATTACCTATCCACATTCCCTTTGCTTTCTCTAAACTGATGTAACTGCCATCAAGCTCTGATTTAATTTCGATTTCTGAAAAACCTGCAAGTTGGAGCATTTTCTGGCATTTTTCAACTGTTCCAGTTGGCTTGCTAAACAACAAGGAAACGCCATACTTTTCAAGTACCCTCTGTGCTACGACCCCTTCGATAAAAGCGGTGTCTGCAAAAGCATGAAAGCCAAGTAAACCTTTTGGTTTAAGAAGCCCATACCATAGTCGCAACGCGCCCACTAGATCAGACATCCAAATCAACGCAGATGAACAGAAGATGTAATCAAAACTGTTCAATGGAAAATCCAAGGCTTCAGCGTCTGCAAGTTGGAACTCAACGTTACTCAACCCTAATGCGGCAACTTTTCGTCTAGCCTGTTCGAGCATCCCAGTCGAAATATCGACTCCAATTACTCGACCCTCAGCCCCCACAATTTGAGCTGCTTCAAGTGCCACCATGCCTGTTCCAGTTGCAATATCTAAAACCTGCTGTCCAGGACGAATATGTGCATATTCAACTAAACGGTGAGCAATGCGAGGATGCCAGTCACCGTTATCGTAAGTAGAACTCCGGCGGCTATATAAATCTGCTATCTGCTGCTTGTATTCACTTAGTTCTACTTGGTGGCTCACTGCGTTTTCCTGACTCCTTAGTGACCAACTTTGACAAGTTTAAATATAGTATACAATCTAAAACCCAATCCCCGAAACCGCTTTGCGCTTGAGCGCTTGAGCGTGACCTTGCTTATAACGCTGCAACATCTTAGGGTCGCTCTTACCAGAGATTTCTTGAATGGTTCTCAAAGGTATCCCCGCGCTCGACATCTGTGCTCTCGCAGTTCGCCTAAACAAATGAGTGCTGACTCCTTCTACCCCAATTCGCTTGCAGGCATCTCGTGAAATCTTGTCTACCATGAATCGGATCAAGCGTTCAGTCGCACCGCGCATACCTGGAAACATTGCAGAATTTTGGGTTGGTACTCGGTAAGTATTGCGGCTAGCCCTGGTGGGATGTCCACAATCCGGGTTTTATGCTTGCTTTTGGTGGTAGACTTTCTCTAATTAATAGCGCCAGATTTGATATCAATCGTCTGGAGTGCTAGTGCTTCTGATACGTGATAACCAGTGAAAAGGCGAATCCTTGTACAGAGTAGGATGTTATAACTCCCCATGCCCAGGCGAGGCGATCGCGGGGAGTAAGAAACCTTTCAGTAATAATCACTTCAATTCGTCTTAGATTATTAATATCTTGCCTTGTCCGTTTTGGCACGGTGATGCTAAATACGCTAAATATACAGTTAACTTAGCCCAATGCTCGATTACGTCAGTGCAGCAATGGCATTCTATATCACAATGCTTCCAGTACAGGAGTGGATATTGGAATTCCGCCTTGGTTATCTGGGTCGCTACTGGAGCCTGATAAACACTGCTGGCTTACTCATTGGCTTCTTTCTGTGTGCGCTGATATTTGTGCCATTAATTATCAGCATGAGGCTAGATCCGTTCAGATACCCAGATCATATTGTGATGAGTGCGATCGCGTCTGTCATTTTTGGCGCGATACTTTGGCTGGGACAGTGGCTGATACTGCGACAGACTGAGATAACCCCCAGAATTTTCGCTCTGATCAATACAGTAGTTGGAATTTCTGTCTATTCTTTGCTGGTGTGGTTCAATCAGAAAAGTTTGGAGTGGTGGCCCTATCCAAGGCTGGAAAACTGGACTGATTTTTCTAGTCGGTGGTACAGTCACTGGAGCTGCGACGGGCAAGGCTTTGGATTTCTACTGTTGGCGAATCGAGCAGCGATTAATCAGAATTGAGAAAGAGAGGGTAGACCAAGAAACCCAAGAAAGAGAAAGGCTGGCACGAGAAAGGGTGGAGAAGGAAAAGTTAGAGCAAGAAGCAATAGAAGCAGAAATCGCCGAAAGGAAAAGAATACAGAGGGAAGAGGCTCAAGAAGAAGAACGCCTGTGGTATGAGCAGCATGGGAAGGATTATGCTGATTATGCGGATTATGAGGATGAGGAGGAAGAGGATGAATAACTTTGTGCTGACATGAATGACCGTAACCGTTCGCTGATAAATTAGCTCTCACATCGCCTTGCACAGTGTAGCTCAGTAGTGCCTTTTCAGCTTTGCTTTCACATGTGATTAAAATGGGTTGTAAATATAGATAAAATATTATTAATCACTTCAAATTAATTTCAAATAAACTAAATTGAATGACTCGATTTGTACATGACGAATTTGCCAAAGATTATTTAGAAGAACTGTTAAAACCTTATGGAGAAGTAAAGTCATCATCAAAAATATCAGGAGAGATCAAAGAAATTGATGTGCTATTTACTCCATCAGTACAGCAAACCTCTAATTTAGAGGTGCTAGGGCTGCTGGGAAGATTTGCCGAATTTCCGGCAATATTAGAACCATTTCGCAATGCCGCTTCTGGTGATGAAATTTGTGATTGTATTCAAAAATTATTAGAAGTAAAAGCTCTCTTACGACGAGATGCTAAAGCCAATAAAACCAGACTCCAGGAGTTAGATATTCCGAAACTATGGGTTCTTAGTCCAACTGCATCCCCAGCAATACTATCGAGCTTTAATGTTAATCAGAAATCGGGGTGGTTGCCAGGAGTATACTTTTTAGGTGATGCTCTACGGACAGCAATTGTAGCTATACATCAACTACCGCAAACACCAGAAACGTTGTGGCTAAGAATTCTTGGCAGAGGGAGCGTGCAGTCACAGGCGATTGTGGTGGAATTATCAAGGCTACCATTGAATCACCCATACAAGCAAGCAGCGCTAGAATTAGTTTACAACCTGCGCCAGAATTTAAGAATCAATCAAAATTTAGAATCAGATGACAGAGAGTTAATTATGCGATTAGAACCACTTTATCAGCAAGACCGCGAAAGAGCAAAACTTGAAGGACAACAAGATTTAATTATACGTCTAATAAATCGCCGTTTTGGTGAAATTGATGCAGCGTTGATTGAACGAATTCGAGAATTATCTATTGAGCAATTGGAGGGGTTAGTAGAGGCGTTATTAGATTTTTCTGTAGTGGCGGATTTAGAAGTTTGGTTAAACCAGCAAGCAGGATAACAACATGAACCAGGTATCCATTCCATAGAGCATGGTAGTATTTGGGAGTGTAAATCGAGGCATTTAAGATAGCAATAAAAGTGTTTCCATCATCATTTTATTGCGACTGTGGACATGAATTGTATTTCTTTGAGAATACCGTTAGGGAGATGGAAAAAATGAGCATCCATAAACGAGTAATTTTAGGAGATGGAGGAGATAACAAACACACAATTGTTTTTTTCAATGGCTTGGCGACAGAAATTATTTGCCCCATACTTAGAACTTGCACAATAACAGACGAAAAGTAACAGTTTTGATGGGATAGCCTACCACTCTGACCTACACAGCGAATAGCCAATCGCACACCACAGAGGTACAACTGCCCTAAAAGTTAACCCAGAGAATAGCCACTGCCCCAGGTATCCGTTTCAGGTTTGCCCAAAGTCTGCAATGGCTCCGGCTGAAAGTTCTGATCAACGTAGCTCAAATCCGCATTATCCGCCATCGGCAGCAGCGCAATGTTAGCTTATGTGGCGACGTGTTGACTTCTGAGAAATCCTCCAAGAATTGTGGAGCCATTGACATCCCCCACTCTCTGACCCAAATGTGACGGTCAATAGTTTCCCGGAGGCGTGCCAACATCTGACGCACGGAGTTAACCGGCTGCACACCCTGAAAAATCCCCTAAACACCATCAAAATGTCCTCGAATGTTGATAGATACCCCAGTTTCAAGACTTGGGGAGGCAATAACCAAATCATACTGGGTAAGAATTTCGTTCAAGTGAGCGATACAACCAAAAGCCGTATGAGATGGATCAGCAACAGATTCGCTGTCAATCCGCAGGATTCGCAGGTGAGGGAACTTGCGACAAAAGCTACTATTGCTATTTATTCGGTAACTTGATATGCAATAATTCTCTAAATTCATTGGCTTCTTCTTCACTAATAAAAGCCCGTTTAGGAAACATATTTAAGCAGTTGCGAGATTGGTAAACAGTAAATAAATTTGGAGTTTCTCGCCAGGACGTATAACCAGACCATTGCATTTTTAATTCGGATAAAGGGGTAGTAATTTTTAATCCTTCGTCAGTTGTCTCCACACTGATTTCATTTCTCAAATTAGGTTGACTATCCCAAGTATGCTTAATCAAAAAATGCCGAATGATATGAGTAGCAAAATATGCAATAGCTACTCCGAACAAATTAGGTAAAATCGCACTTAATAAGATTTCTTGAAAAGAAACATTCCCTTGTAATAATAAGGGAACTAGAGATATTAATACTAAAACTCCAGCCAAAATTAAGTAATATTTCAGTATTCTTGTTTTTGCATGAACTTGATTCGCTTCTTTGAAGTCGTTTAGATTGAGACGGTATTCAAATTTCATAGTCTACTCCTCACTTTTTTTTGACTAAGGTAAAGTTGTAGCACTGTTATATGTAAGATTATAAACCGTTTTTTATACAAGCTTCTGAGAAATTCAAGTATTAATTATTACCGTTAGTCTAATTTTAATTACAGTGCAAAAGTCTTGTTATCTTCTAATGCTTTGATTGACCCATTGGCTAAACGATATAGCAAGAAATAGGTTAATTTTGTTTGGTTACTTATGCAGCTAGGATTAGAGAAAGATTAATGAATGCAGGAGCAATTAGATGGGATTTACCAGAAGCCGGAGGTCAGTACTGCTCCTACTGCTTGGGGGGTTTATTCCCTTCCTGATATTGGGAGACTTAGCAGAGGATGTCTGGAAACAAGGTGGATTTCCCTTCGATGTTCCCCTATTATTAACTATTCACAGCACTGCCCAACCGAAACTAGATGTATTTGTCTCATACTTGACAAAGCTTGGAGTGTTTTGGGGGGTATTCCCAGCAGTAGTAATGATTTCACTGCTGTTGCTGATTCGACAAAAGTGGCGTGCTTTAGAATTCTTACTCACAGCCTCGGTTGGCAATGAACAATCAACTCAAATCTCGTCAATTGAGCATAGTGCTGACATTATTCACGGTATTCATGTTAGGCAGTTGTGGAAAGAAACTGGAAGAATCTACTAGCACTACGCCTCAAACACCAACTGCGATTGCTCCGGCTAGTCCTGCATTTATTCCTAGCTCTAGTCCTATCCCTGGTGGAAATACAACTTCTAGCTCTAATAAGCCAGCATCTGCGAATAAAGCAACAGTTTTAGCCGCAGCACAAAATCTTGGAGTAAAGCCGCAAAGTGAAACAACTTGCCCAAGTGATGCAGTAGTAAAAGGCAAGATTACAAGGAAGAGAGGCAACATTTATCACATTCCTAAATCCCTTGATTACGAAAAAGTCAAGCCAGATATTTGTTTTAAAGACCCAGCAACAGCACAACAGGCAGGTTTCCGTGCGCCTAAGTCATAAAGCAGGACTTGAACTTTCAATTATTTAGAGTTATCACTTAGTGTCAAACCAATTCGCTGCTTTTTCCAATTAAACCCCATGCATTGTAACTAAATACCGAATAGCATTCTTCAGGCAAGCGATATCAGGGTAATGGTTTTGGTTAACATAGAAATTACTATATATAGACACACAAAATTGAATTCCGTGCTATTTATCTAAAGTCCTATTCTCAAATGAAAAAAATCCTTTCAAAGTTAGGTGAGCAAATTTTGGAACTACGTTATTCTCAATACTGGTAGCGAATGGGCTTTTGTTGCTCACGCTACTATCTTGGTGAATTATTACATTAATGCTTGAACATAATATTATCGTCATTGGAACATCAGCAGGTGGAGTTGAAGCACTGACCTATTTAGTCAAGCATTTGCCGCCCGATCTCAAAGCTGCTGTAATTATCGTTCTTCATGTATCTAATCATGGCACAAGTGTTCTACCAAAAATATTAAGTCGCGCTGGCAACTTGCCAGCGTCTCACGCTCAGGACGGCGAAGCTATTATTCATGGTCGGATTTATATCGCTCCACCTGACTACCACTTACTGGTAGAATCGGTATATTTGCGTTTGACGCGGGGGCCAAAAGAGAATCGTCATCGTCCTGCCATTGATACATTGTTTCGCAGTGCAGCGCGAAGTTATGGGCAGCGAGCGATCGCTGTGCTACTAACAGGTATGCTTGACGACGGCACGGCGGGATTAGTGGCTATAAAAATGCGTGGAGGTGTGGCGATTGTCCAAAACCCTGATGATGCTTTGCATCCTGATATGCCACGTAATGCGATCGAAAATGTTTTGGATATTGACTATATTCAACCACTTTCAGATATTCCTTCTACTTTAGTAGCTTTAGTTAACACGCCAATGAAAGTAGAACCAGAAAATCCGATACCTGACAAGATGGAGTTTGAATCTTCAATAGTGCAATTGGATTTGGAAGCAGTAAAAAACGAAGCCGACCGACCCGGTAAACCATCAATCTTTGGGTGCCCTGACTGTGGTGGTATCCTTTGGGAACTTGAGGAGGGGAATTTGTTGCGCTTCCGATGTCGCACGGGTCATGCTTTTTCAGCAGAAACTTTACTGGCTACCCAGTCCGATAAGGTGGAGGATGCATTATGGATTGCTTTCAGGGCATTGGAAGAGAAAGCTTCTTTATCACATCGTATGGCTTTGAGAATGGAGGAACACAACCAAGCCTTGGCAGCAAAAAGATTCAAGGAACAGGCAGAGTCTGCTTGGCAGCACTCCGCCATCATTCGAGAAATACTTTTGAAGGCTGATACAAGCACAGGTGTTGATTGAAGGAGGTATCTGCGTAATTTTATCGGGTTAAATATCTGATTCAAAGCCATCGACTAAAAGTTTCAGGTTTCCGTAACCGTTATCGAAACCCGCAGTGAAAGTTTTTTGCAATTTGTGAATGTTGGACATAGGGGGTGAGTCAGTACGCTTTGATTTGTGAAAGTTATCTGTTGAGGTGAACTGTAGGGAGCAAAGAAGCAGAGGGGCAGGAGAGTAAGGGAGCAGAAGGGAAAGAGCTAAGAAATTGTATAAAATTGTCCTTTACTTCTTTCTTCTTTATTTTTTTATTTTCTTACTCCCCTGCTCTCCATCTCCTCCACCCCTTTGCCTCTTTGCTTCTCCAGTTTCAAGAGCTTATCATAACCCTTTGGGGGCTAGATGGGGTATAAAATGTCAATAGTCAAA